>CAZWTS010000001.1:0-6911 GCA_964637085.1 uncultured Desulfurococcales archaeon
CTCTTAGCCGTAAGAGATCGTGATCTTTAAATCTGTATACGTCTAGTTGCTCATAACCCAATTTCTCTAATACTTCAAAATATTCTCTATATCTTGATGGAATCCTTCTCGGCATTAATATTCACCCTCGCCTATACTCACATATATCTTAAATAAAAATTTATGAGACTCTTCAGTTGCGGGCCTTTTCGTCACAGCATATAGTGCTCAGAAATACGCCCCGGGTTCCCTCTACATCTATCATGTAAGTCTACATCGAGTTATTTAAAAATATACAGAATCGTACATTAACATAATGCTACTGAACACGTATTTTATACATCATATTTTAAGGCTAGGGCCGCCGCCGGGATTTGAACCCGGGACCTCGGGATCCACAGTCCCGCGCTCTAACCAGCTGAGCTACGGCGGCCATGTATCTATCATCTTAGTACATCATTAAGGGCCATCGTAGATCATCGCCTATAGCTCAGTGGCGACCCGTTTCCTAACACTGGTTGCCACCTTTTAAAACTATTTCAACATTTGATATCATCAAGAAAGAATTTATTTTTAGAGATTATTAGGAGCCCGTATGGTATATGTGGTGGGCCCGGGGGGATTTGAACCCCCGACCTACGGGTCTCTCCGCGTTCCAGTCATAAATCATCCCCTAGAGGGTCATAAGACCCATAGATGTGACTGGAGCCCGCCGCTCTGCCTAGCTGAGCTACGGGCCCTCCACTCGTCATGCTCCAGTATCTAGTAATTAGTAACCTGGGTATTTTTTGTATTATGGTCTTCACTTCAAAGACATTAAAATTTTAAAAAGGTGGTGTATGATATCTTGATGGTGCGCCGGGGTAGCTCAGCGGCAGAGCGCCGGGCTGTTAACCCGGTGGTCGGGGGTTCAAATCCCCTCCCCGGCGCTATTTCTCGAGTAATACAAGGCCTTTAGAAGTATTCAATACTAGTTTCTCAATAGGTCTATTAGTAACTAGCAAGTGTAAGCCTTTAGCATAAAGAGCAAATGTTTCTTTAAATCTTCCCGTCGTGCTATTATAATATAGTAGTATTGTATCTATGTTTGGCAATGAACCAGTTACAGAATATACATTAATGTTGAACTCACATCCATTATAAATTAAAATGCTAGTCGTGTTTATGTACTTATATGATATGCAGGAGAGTATAGATGTGTCATAGTCTTCTATGCTATTAGCGTCCTGGAGATTGTGAATGAACATTATTATTGGAATAGCTAGTGATAGAGATATCATTGTCAAGACTACTTCGGATGCAATAGTGGATAAGCCTTTATTCATAATAGTCCCCTAGACTATTTTTGACACTTTAAAAAAGTTCGTGTTATAACAGGGATTCGATGAGAAAGGGCTTATCAAATATTGTAACGTTTGCAGTGCTAACAATAGTACTGTTAAATCTAATAATACTATATACTCACAATATTAATGACATACTAACACTACGCGAACTAGTATTATTGGACCTCGAGAAAAAGTTCAGAATACTTAACGAGAAAGTTAACTTAGTATTTAATGGTTCCTTGTACTTATTAAGTGATAAGGGTTGCCCTATCAGATACGTGGTTATATACGATAATGGAAAAATAAACATTGCTTTAGTAAATAAATCTTACATGTATATAGACGATCAGTTCTTGAGCCCAGATACACTATTGTACGTTGTAACGTGTAGTGGTAACATAATACAGCTAGATTTAGCAAGTATAGTTCAGCAAAATAATTCATTTCCATCTAATCTGTTATCTATTAGAACGTATTTATTTCAGCCAGGAAAGAAAGAGATCATTGACCCAAGTACTTGTCCAATACTATTTCACAAGTATAATAATAGTTATGGTTTCATTGAAGTGAATACGACATTTAATCTGTTCTGTTACAATGGTTCGGGGCTTGTATATGATCCTCCCGTCATGTATTTTTATAACGTCTTTCTGGCCGATATATCACACAATTACCCAGTTGTATCTCTCTTCACCAAGGGCTATTTTAATCTAAGATACAATACGCGAAATGCTGTATTACGCTTCATGGCGCGGTTCTACGATGTAATGACAAACGCTAACGTTTTCAACGAAACACTTCCTAATCTACTAAATCTCAAGGCGCAAAAAGCTGTTCAGTGGGTATCATTAATAAATAATACTACTTCATACTTATATGCCTGGCCCGAATATTCTTCAATTGGTATTAATGGTACTTTTCTAGTATATTTGAATTATTCTTTAGATAATACAAGATTATCGGTCGATACTGTAAAAATACATGAGGGATTTATAATAACGGATCAAGCATTCATAGTGGCGCCTTCAACATTAAAGTCAATAAATTATTATGTTATGAACTACTTTTATAATAATTCATCGTTCACAGTAAAGAAATTACCCATTAATTTAAATATAAAGTACTCGAAGATTAATGAAACAGTCTACTCAATTATTATAAATACTAGTAATGGAACATTATTATATAAAGAGTTGAACACGACAAATATAGTTTTGTTTATGAGGAGGAAGATATACGAAGATAAATATGTTTCAATAATATTGGATAAAATATGGTTATATGAAGTTCTAAATAAGCCTACGGTCTCCCTATTGCTAAAAATTACATCAAAAAGAGAAACATTAAGTGTACTCGCATATGAGACTAGAAAGTACTTGATGGTGTATAATAGCATATATTCACTAGAATCTAATATAAAACCTATAGTAGTTCAACAATACTATGATGGTAAGATTCTCGGTAAGAATGAGGAAACAAAATTGTTCGTCCAAGCATACTATACATCGAGTTATGTCGGTACTGTAGCGAGTGATTTTATAATGAAACTACCATACATTGTAATTATAACCGATGAGTGAAAAACTATATACAAATGTATATAAATGTATACTAGTGCAGCCAAACACTATTTTAAGGCTACGCTTTTAACAAGACATTCAGAAAGTAAAGTATCTCAGGTGTATAAGTTATGAACACGAGAATAATATCAATAATATTCCTCTCAATAATGATCCTCTCAATAGTAACACCATTAACGAGTATAGTAGCGAGTGCAGCTATCTCAGCAAGTGCGACAACCACTAACACAGTATACAAGTTCTACAAGAATCAAACATTCGTATACTACCTAAACTACAATGTAACGGCTGCCAACATAACAGTATACATAAACGGTAGTAATGTTGTATCATTTACTAACGTACCACCAGTGGCCAGAATAGACTTCACGGTAAATAGTAGTGGCTATCTCCTAGTAAACGGCACTACCTATGGAACATCTCCATTAACTGTGGGCAATGTGTATGCGATAGTGTTTAGAATAGCAAATGATACTTATGGTACAGTAGACCTAGGACCATACTACTACACATATACGCCAACGAATGGCCAGCTATCACTTGACAGGAAACACTATCCGGCATTCAACGAAACAGTAGTACACTTAGTATTAGACGACTGGGATAAGAACTGGAACCCATTCGCTACCGACAGTCATCTAGTGAACTTAACAGTAAAAGCATTCTTCCTAAACGGTACCGAGAAATCTGGTTGGATAATACTGAACTTCACAGAAATGGGAACAAACACTAGTAAATTCCACAATGCAACAACACTAAGAAACTTAGTAGAAGCAATACCAGGACTATACGTCAATCCAGACTATCTGAATGAGATAAGCTGTTTCGAGGTAATATACACTGACGATGAAAGTGGATCAACGAGCTCATGGATCTTTGACGTATTCTATACACTAGGTACTATCGATGTATCAACACCGTCATTCCCAGACGAACTAACAATAACAGTAACAGACCCTGACTCCAACCTTGACAGCTGGGCGTATGATGGTGTACCCCTACCACACTCAGTAATAGATGTAATAGTATACTATAGGGATCCAGTAACCAATGCATTACGTGTAATAGACTATGAATACGCTGAAGAAGAACTCAACGAAACCGGTACAAATACTAGTGTATTCACACACACATTCCCAGTAACATTCAATGCATCGCTAGAGCCGAACTCAACAGAAGACATATACAATGGAGCGGTAAGACCACTCAATAGTAGAACCTTCAGCACAAACGACGGCCACATACTAGTAGTACCAGGATCATGGATAGTAGTTGAATACTATGACTATGACCCAGCAGCAAAGGACGTAGTACTAGTAGCAAACAAGACTGTATATCCGATGTTCTATGATACAGGGTTAGTGGTAACATACAACGGTACAGATTATACAAGCGACTTTAGTGTGCCAACACCAATATGGTTCACCTTTAACATGAGGTTCAACGACACCAACTTAGAGGACGGACAGTGGGACATAGTAAAGGATGGACCATGTCCAGCATGTCCATGTTACGACTGGAGACTCTATGAGGGCAACCTATCAATAATACCAGTATACTCAGGCTTCATAACACCAGGACTAGCTGAGGCCAGACTAGTAGGTGAAATAGAAATACTAGTAAACGGTGTACCAGCACAAATGACGAAGAACATAACAGTAAGCATCTGTAGGATAGGCTATGGACAATTCAGTGTAGCATTTAAAGACGAATTCCTAAGAGTGGTGCCATTCAACATCTCATGGTTAAACCCGATGCCAAACTATGGTGATAACCTAACAATTAAATGGGTAGACTTCATAGCAAACAAGAGCTCGGCAATAACAGTAACATTCCCACCAGCAGAAATAAGCCTAACACTAGACAGGAGTGAATATCCAATACTACACTCAACAGAAACAGGTAGCCACAACGTAGTAGTACACATAACTGTCAAGGACACAACAAGCATACTAAACAGCTTCGTGCTAGCACGTGTAACAGTGCTACCCGGAGCGCCCAGTAGCTGTAACCTAACAAGAGCATTATTCGGCCCAACATCAGTAACACTAACAAAAGTAGACGAAGCACTCTTTGAAGGAAGCGTAATAATACCAGTAAATGAGACATTCCTAGACGCAACACTACTAGTAGAATACACTGCAGGTGACGGTACCTACATTAATGCAACAGCAGTCTTCAAGCCGCACGACGGCAAGATATACATTGAGGAGAACACAGCAGTAGTAAATGGGACGATAACAGTAGTACTAGAAGAGCCTGATCGCAACTTAGACTCAAAAGCTTATGACACGTATACTGCAACCCTCGCAGTATACGTAAACAACATGGCTGTAAGGTTAGTATCAGTGTTACTAAATGAGACTGGACCAAATACTGGAGTGTTCAAGGCATCACTATGGTTAAACGACAATGTAGTATACTGGGTTAACTTAAGTCAAGCACCATTAACATTAAGCATAGCGAACAAGATATCAGTAAACTATGTGGATGGGATAACATCAAGGGCAAGATGGGTACCAGGAACTACAGTATGTGGACCAAGTGGATGTATACTATGTTCAGTCGATGCAGCACCTGATGCAAGTGGTGACTCAGTAAAGATAGAACACCACACAGCAGTAATGTACATATTCAAAGTAGACCCAACGCAGGGTGATATAACACCAAACAGCACCAATACATCAATAGACATAACAGAGAAGAGAGAAGTACTACCAGTAGACAGAATAAGAGTCTTCATAGTGGACCCAGACCTGGTATTCCTAGGAGCATGGCAGAACTCTGGTAACGCAACTAGAGAACAAGCAGCAAACAACACATTAATAGTAACACTAAAGGCAACTAAAGATAGAGAGGAAAGATACTTATTAGAGTCATCTTACATACCATTCAACCCACGGGCATCAACATGGGTTATACCACCAAAGTTCTTCAATAGAACAGACACCTTTGCAACAACACTAATCAACATAGGACCACTAGGCTGCTGTGAACTAGCAGCAAGAGCATGCTTTGTAGAAGTAACCGGACCCGGAGATGTAATAGTAGTAAAATACACTGATGATTATGCAGCTGGCTACAAGAAAGAAACAATATCGTCAACACTGAAAGTAGTAGCAGAACCACCAACAATTAAGATATGGTTCACAGACGAGAACGGTAAATACATAAGGAATATAACATTCACACCAGAGGATGCAGAATACAAGACTGTAGAAGGAATGTTAGCAGTAGTATACAAGGTAGACACACCAGTAATACTAGAACCAGGATACTACATGACAGTAAAGATATGCGACGATGATGCATTAGCACTATACGACGTAGTACGTACCAATGCCTGGGGCTTACTCAACCCATACATAGGCTATGAGCCGACACTAACGATACACACAGCAACAGACACAACCGGAGTGACAAAGAGAGCCATGGAGCTACTAGTAACAACACCACCAAGACACTTCCTACTACAGAACTTCAAGTTCGACAACGCAACAGTAGTGTTCAAGAAACAAGACACACTATACCTAGTATTCAATGACGCCTTTGCATCAGCACCACCCGAGCTAGGCACCAACCTAACACTATACAAGGTAATAGTAGAAATACCATTAGGAGCGAAGCCACCAGCATACCCAGTAGTACCAAATGAAACAGGTATAGAGTTCAAGACAGTAGAAGTAGTACCGGGAACAGTATCATACATGTTAGACATACCAATATTCATAAACGGTACAGCAACGATACCACAGCTAACAGTAATAGCTGTAATAATGAAAGATGGCAGCGTATATGACATAAGATGGACAACATACTACAACCTAGCACCAGGCACAACAACAGTCTCAGCAGACCTAGGAACAGGGCTAGAGCCCGGTAACTACACAGTAAAGATACTATTCTGGGAGAGCATAACATCAATGAAGCCGCTATCAGAAACAGTAATCGAATACTCTTTAACAATAGAGTAAATAGCAAATAATAATGTATTTAAACAAAAATATTTTTTATTAGATCATAC
>CAZWTS010000002.1:0-7016 GCA_964637085.1 uncultured Desulfurococcales archaeon
CGAGAACACTAACAATAATACTATAACACGTGTATGCACACGCATGTACTAGTCCCCAGTAATAGGGGAGAAGCAGGAGAAGGAGTATGAGATACTACTTCCTCTCCCTCAGCCACAGATCCCTCAACCTGATAATAAGAAGGGGTTTATAAACGGGGTCATTATAGCAAAGTGTCAACCCTGCGCGGGTTCATCATTTTCTTTTTTGTTCAGCCCTTTCGAGCTCTTTCATCCCTTGTTTTGTTTGTGGTTTGGGTTTATTTAGGGGTTTCTCTTCTTGTTTTTATTTGTGGTTTGTTGTGAGGGTGGTTGTTGGTTTTAGTGGGGCTAGTGGGGTTGTTTATGGTGTTCGCTTGGTTGATGTTCTGGTGGGGCTTGGTCATAGGGTTTGGGTTGTTGTTAGTCGTGGTGGTTTGAGGGTTGGTGTTTTTGAATGTGGTGGGGGTTTTGAGGGTTTCCTGAGGGAGAGGAGTGAGGGTTTTTGTTGGAGTGATGATTGGGGTTGTGTTTTGGCTAGTGGTAGTTTTTCCTTTGATGCAATGGTTGTTGTTCCGTGTAGTTTGAAGACTTTAGCTGCTATTGCTAATGGGTTTGCTGATAACGTGTTAGTTAGAGCTGCTTTGAATGCGTTACGTTTGGGTAGGAGACTTGTATTAGTTGTTAGAGAGACTCCCTGGAGTAGGGTTGATTTTGAGAATGCTGCTCGCGTTGCGGGGAGTGGGGGGATTGTTTTGCCTGCTTCCCCGGCTTTTTATCATGGACCGAGAAATATTATGGATTTAGTAGACTATGTAGTGGGCCGCATACTAGACGTGCTGGGCGTGGAACACGACTTGTATACTAGGTGGGAGGAGGCTAGAACTCGAGGTCCTCTAGATCTCTGCGGCCTAAGCGACGGGTAAGGATGCTGCGGGCTTTTATTTCGTCTTGGTCTTCTTCTGCTAGTTCTTCTAGGTAGTCTTTCGTCTTCTTCTTTTCTTGTTCTTCGCGTATTGCGAAAGCACATGTACCATCGGGTAGGAGGGCTTTTTTCTCACAGTAAGCGAACTGGCACTGGTAGCCTATACATGTGTCTCCTATCCAGTTACAATAAGCTATTTTCTGGGGTTTACCCTGCATGATATAGCTTGTTACTACTAGTGCTCTCTTAGCACAACGGAAGAAGGGACAGAGGGGATTACACTTCTTTCCTATAGGCATGGGTTTTAATTCTTCCCGGGGCCCACGCTCTGGCTTCGGGCGGTGATGTCTTGGCTGATAGTGTTGTCTTTGCCCGGGTCTCCTCTGCTGGTATCTAGAGTCTCTTCTATGATAGCCGCCTTCTCTTTTCTGATCACGGCGTGGATAGTCGCGGCGGCTTCTACGGTAATCATGGTTACGAGAACTCATATGGAGAACTCACCACTTAAGATGTTTTCTGGTTTTCCACCAGGCTATTTTTACCGTGTGCCACGTTTTCACGGAGTTCCCTGTACTCTAGTTTAGTTTTTCTAAGAGTACACGATATTAGGCTAGGGTTTAAACCATTTAAACATTACGTACTTTATAGTCCCCGTACCCGGGTTTACGGCTGCGATTACAAAGTGTTTTCTAACACTATGGGATAGTCTTCCAGCACGAACTATTTCTATGGGGTCTATTACCTCGTTTAACGGCATAACGTGGACTAAGAAGGGTGCGTGATCTATTCCGGGGCCGTGCTCGTATACTGCATAGTCTGCTCCGAATTTTAATCCGCTTCTAACAACGTATCCTTTCTCTCTTAGGTCGCGGTAGACTGGGTAGAGTATATTGAATCTAGGGATACGTTTTTCAGCGTATTCTACTAGTTCTTTAAGCTCGAGGACACGGCCTTCAAGGTTTCTTACTTCTAGGAATCCTTTCTCAACAAGGTATACTGCTTCTATTAGAGAAAGTTCTAGTGGTGCATTAAAGTCTGGGGAACGAGGTTTACGTATACCAAAAGGTTTCCCGTAGAAGCCTAGAGAAAAGACCTTACGTGCTTCTTCGGTATCGAATACTATTACTTTTAAGCCTACGAGAACTCCATGGTACTTCATAGTATTTTAGACCTTGTGTAGGGCTATGTATTTTAAGTTGTCAGCTGCATCGCGTGCTAAATCAGAGGTTTCTTCTAGTAGGTCAACTATTTCCTTTAACACTAGGAGTAGGGGGAGCTTCTCTGTGTATTCTTCGAAGATCTTTAACTCTAGTTCTCTATAGCTTTGATCAGCATCTTCTTCCATACGTATTATTCTCTCAGCTTCTTCTAGAGTCTTCTTAGGGTTTATACCGAGCATTTCTATGGCTGTTGTTAGTACTGATAACTGTTCTCTTATTTTATCCATAAACGATCTTATATCGCTAGCTACGCCTTCATCTACAGTATAGCCTCTATCAGCTAATAGGTAGAGACGGTAAGCTATAGCGTCTAGGTTTTGAGACATCCTATCGAGATCTGTTAAGACGTAGCGGTAGGCATCCTTGTATAATAGGCTAGTACTAACTCTTACAAGATACTCCATAGCCTTATCCTTAAGCTCTTCAGTTTGATTCTTCATGTGACGTGCTTTAACGTAGCGTGTCTTAGCTATATCTAATTGTTTGTCGAGGAAGCTTACTACAATATCATTTACCTCAGTATACGTGTCCTCGGTTAATCTTGCAACGTTTTTGAGCATTTCTATTAGGTTTAACTCTGCTATCGAGGCTTTGCGTAGATCCTCTGGATTATAGTATTCTTCTGCCATGTGAATAGGCACCTACGCTTCGCTCTGTGCTAAAAACGATTTCTTGGATATAAAACTTTATTAGAAGAATATTATCACATTAATAATGTAAAATCACTAGTAGCAGATAATTAATACAATTGAACACAATATTATTTGCAGCGGAAACAACAATGCATGCACTAATAGTAGATTGCCTCGCAAGAGAGAAAGGTCAACGCAAATCAAGTTTAGACGTAGTAGGAGTAGGACCTAGAGCAGTAGCGGGAGTAGTTGAGACCCTAGGAGAAGAAGCATCAATAATGGTTTTCGAGAAGCTGGCCAGAAACCCATGGGTTGTTAGCCAATACGATGTACTAATGGTCTCAGCTATGAGCAGCGATTACGTTTGCGCGCTTAGAACTCTAAAATACTGGCGTCGCTACGGGAGCGGGGCAACAATATAGGGGGACCTATAGGAGAGGAATATCGCAGACTATTGGCTAAGGGATTCGACCTAGTAGTTGTAGGCGAGGGAGAGAAGCCGGTAGAATACCTAATAAATAAAGCATTAGATGGAAACGAGGTAGTTTTCAATGAACTGGAAGGCATAGCAGGTTTTGCCTATAGGCTTAGAGATAGAGTAGTGTTTAATGGTAGATCGCCCTGGCATACAAGGAAAATGCTTGACTCCTTCTATCACTCGACTGAGAGAATCATAGATTATCCAATGTATTGGGGTATGAGAGTATATGTTGAAGTAGTCCGTGGATGCAGTAACTTCTACCGCCCACGAATAAGGCTAGCTAATGGGGTAAAATGCATTGATTGCGACCTATGCAGGACTGGTAGGCTAAGCCAGCGAGTATATTGTCCGCTCAATATACCGCCTGGATGCGGTTATTGTAGCGTACCCGGACTCTACGGTCCGCCTAGGAGTAAGAGTATCGAGCGAATACACCGTGAGGTAAGAGAACTAGTTGATAAGGGAGTTACGAGAATAGTATTGAGTGCACCAGACTTCCTAGACTATGGTAGAGACTGGCTAGTTGAACCGGAACCATTAACTGATCCACGTAGCCCGCCACCTAATATTGATGCTATTAGAAGATTATTCGAGAGATTATGGAGTATACCCGAAATAGGAGATGGTAGTGTTGCAGTAATGGTTGAAAATATTAAAGCAAACCTAGTATCAGAGGAAGTCGTAGAACTCCTCGCAGAATACTTACATGGCACACCCGTCCATATTGGATGCGAGACTGGCTCTAGGAGACATGCAGAACTCCTAGGGAGACCCGTATACCCGGAAGAATGTGTACGGGCTACAAGAATCCTAGCCGAGCATGGTATCCGACCATACCTATACTTTATCCATGGGCTCCCCGGGCAAACCATGGAAACAGCTCAGGAGACAGCTAGGGTTATGGAGGGAGTATTTAGAGCTGGTGCTGAAAAAGTAACAGTCTACCGCTTTAGACCCCTACCCGGAACAGCTTTTGAGGGATTTCCTCCTGGAAAACCTGGTGTAAAAGACCCGGCTAGTAGGATTATCTATGAGAAAGGAGTTGAGTTAAACCGTAGATATAAGGAGAGGCTAGTAGGAGAAGTCCTAAAAGCAATAGTAGTTGGCCAGAGGAATAGTGATGGTATAGCTTACCCCTTCTACCATGGCCCAGTAATAATCGTTAAAAACGCTTCACGATACCATGGATTTCTCGTCGAAGTAGAAATAACGAGTGTTTTATCAGAGAGACTCGTTGGTGGAAAAATTAAGCGTGTCCTACGTAGGATTAAACCTCCTAGTACCCTAGGATAGATTCTATTTTAGCTTTAACTTCATTTAGCTCTCTTATATACTCGGCTATTTCGTCTACGTGGCTACGGAGGAATTTGTAGCCCTTGGTTGCGTAGTCTAGTATTTTCTCCAAGTATTCTTTTTCTTCGTCTAAGCCAACAATACTATAGTATTCGAGCAGTGTTAACGTATCAGTAGAAGGTTCTAGTTCTTCTAGGGATTTTTTCACTCGACGCCTTAATATTTGGAGTCTCCAGATAACATGTATTATTTCTCGCTCAGTGTCCTCGGTGTTTTCCTCCTCACTAAGCCTCTCTAATAACGTGCTCAGCCTATTAACTAGTTCGACGTGTTCGTGGAGTAATCTCTCATAGTCAACTATCATAATACTACAAAACCCCGATACGACATAGTTTTAGGATAAACTAGGACTTAAAGAAGTGTCTAGAATTCTTCTTCCTCTTCTTCTACTGGTTCTTCTGGTGGTTTCTCGCTTTTTCTTACAGTTGCTATACTGTTATCAGCTATTCCTTTATCTCTTAGTAGTTCTTCATTACACCATACCTCTAGTTCTGGTACTTGCTCGTCGAGTAATGCTTTGAATACGAGTTTGTGTCTACGTGCTACAACTATTTCTAAGTACTCTTTTATTCCGAGTTCTTCAGCTAGTTTAGGGTTTATTTTAGCATACTGGGGCTTGACATCGGGTTTACGGCGTACTCTTATACGTTTCTCAGCTAGTCTGGGACCCTTCTTTCCTAATACCTCGTGGGCTGGCGGGATTATTGCCACTAGGGATTTTATGTCGGGTTTCTTTTTCTCTTCTTTACCTGGCTCTTGTTTTACTTCTCCAGACAAGGATTTCTCCCTCGAGGTTGACTAAAGTATTATAGGTGTTTTTCTAATTGCTTTAATTCTAGTTTATCATATATGAATTTTTGGAGTATCGGTACGAGCTTGTTTAATGGTATCCTTATTTGCTCCCATGTATCACGGTCTCTAAGTGTTACTGTATTGTCTTCTAGTGTCTGGTAATCTATTGTTACTGCTGCTGGCACACCTATTTCGTCTACTCTAGCATAGCGTCTACCAATACTTCCTGATTCATCATAGACCACGTAGAAGCCCTTAGCTACGAGGTCCCAGTAAATACTCTTGGCTTTCTCTACTAGTTCCCGCTTAGATAGTAGCGGGAATACTGCTACCTGAATTGGTGCTAAGTCTCTTGGGAGCTTTAAGACTACTCTATCGTCTTTAACATGGTAGGCGTATTCTAGTGTAACGTATAGTAGTCTTTCCGCACCAAAAGATGGTTCTACTACATGTGGTATGAAGTGCTTACCAGTTATCTTCTCCTCGGTCTCAATTATTGTTAACGCCTCCTTCCCGATACGGTAGCCTTTTACCTCTACGTATCCCTTTTCTTCTAATGCCTTTTCTACTTCATCTATGGGTAAGCTGTATAGCGCGTCTAGAACCTCCTTCGCCTTCTCCCTATAGGTTTTCCCGATAACCGCCTTGTTAACCCTCAATTCCTTCTTTTTAACAATCCTCGGCTCCGGGTAGCGCTTAAAGACTCTAAGATCTTGACCACTATACTTCATGTGCCGTGATAAATCGTAGTCGCCGCGATAGGCGTGTCCCGATACCTCTACCCATTTCCACCTAGAGACTTTAACCATTTGGTCGAAAGTCTGGCTCGCGTAATGGGCTCTCTCATGTGGTAGCTTTTCATCGAAATACATGTTCTCGTAGGGTACTCCAAGCTCGTGGACGAAATCTCTTGCAACTGTCATCCAGTAGGCTAGCCATGGATTAATTATGATTTTCTCCTCAACTGCTTCGCTTACCTTGAATTCTTCTGGTTTCTCTTCACCCCTCTCCTTGGCTTCTCCCCTCAGGATACGTATCCTGGTATCCGCTACTCTATCTAGGAGGGGACAGTAGGGTTCTTCTGGGTCGAAGAAGAATTCCACTTCCATTATAGTGAATTCTCTAAGTCTCATCATACCCTGACGTGGTGAAATCTCGTTGCGTGCAACGCGTCCTATTTGAGCAATACCTATTGGGAGCTTGGCTCTCATAGCATCATATACTCTCTTAAATGCTACGAACATTCCTTGAGCTGCTTCCGGTCTAAGATACCCTGTATTACCTTTATATGGTCCTATAGTTGTCTGGAAGAGTAGATTAAATAATCTTACACTACTTAGTTCCCCGCCACATACCGGGCATCGTAGATTTTGTTTTCTTATAATCTCGTTTAATTCTTCTATTGTCAATGACTCTGCTTTAATGTTTAATTGTTCTTCTACTAAGTGGTCTGCTCTAAAAATTCTACCACATTTAAGACACTCTACTATTGGATCGGTAAAGTGTTCTACATGGCCGCTAGCCTCGAAGACTCTACTAGGTGTAATCATTGGTGTTTCTATTTCTACAACGTATTCCTGGTGTTTCCGTATAAACCATTCACGCCACTTATCTTCGATATTCTTTTTCAACCTTAT
>CAZWTS010000003.1:0-11111 GCA_964637085.1 uncultured Desulfurococcales archaeon
ACTTAGATGTAGATGTAGCATTAGGAGGTACTGATCAGCGAAGAGCACATATGCTGGCACGTGATGTGGCGGAGAAACTAAAGTACAAGAAACCAATAGCAATCCATACACCATTACTAACAGGTCTTCAAGGAGCTGGGAGAATGGATGTATCGAAAATAGATGAAGATGTGTTTGCAGTTGAGTTAAAAATGAGTAAATCCAAACCAGAGACAACGATACTAGTACACGACCCCCCGGAGGAGATTAAGCGTAAAATAAGGAAAGCGTATTGTCCGGCTAGAGACATAAAGTTCAACCCCATAATAGAGATCAACAAATATATATTATTCGCACAAAAAGACTTCATACTCCATATAGACAGACCGGAAAAATATGGCGGACCAATAGACGTTTATAGCTATGGGGAACTAGAGAAAATGTTTATTGAAGGAAAAATACACCCGCTAGACCTAAAGAACGCTACTGCTGAAGCATTGATAAAATTCCTTGAACCAGTTAGAAGATATTTTGAAGAAAACAAAGAAGCTAAGACTCTCCTTGAAACCTTAAAGTCCTCTACTCTAACAAGATAACACGTAACC
This sequence comes from uncultured Desulfurococcales archaeon, assembly GCA_964637085.1. Classification (GTDB taxonomy): domain Archaea; phylum Thermoproteota; class Thermoprotei_A; order Sulfolobales; family WANQ01; genus JALWGO01. The sequence continues at coordinate 585 of CAZWTS010000003.1, forward strand.
TAACCTCATAATTACAACCGTGAATTCCTCATAGGTCTCGAGAACCAAGAAAGTAGTAATCCAGTAAAGATGGAAGCAATAAAAGGTGTATAGAATGGCTAAATATTTGATAAAAGCAAGAATAGAAGTAGACGGAATCGTTGATAAACCCGATGTAATAGGCGCTATCTTCGGTCAAACAGAGGGATTATTTGGCTCGCAGCTAGACCTACGTGAGCTACAAGATAAGGGGCGTATCGGGAGAATACAAGTCGACTTAAAAGTACATGGAAATAGAACTATAGGAGAGGTCGTTATACCATCAAATCTGGATAGAGTTGAAACAGCCCTAGTGGCGGCAATGCTCGAAACCGTTGATAGGGTAGGACCTTATCCGGCTAAGCTCAGAGTAATTGATATAGTAGACCTAAGAATAGAGAAAATCAAGAAGATTACAGAAAGAGCAAAAGAAATCTTACAAAAATGGAGCATGGAAAAAGCTCCAGACCTAAAAGAAATACTATCAGAGATAGCTGAGGTTTTAAGAACAAGCCAGATAACAAAGTACGGTCCAGAAGGACTACCTGCGGGGCCAGACATAGATAAGGCTGATACTATCATAATAGTTGAGGGAAGAGCCGATGTATTAAACTTACTAAAGTATGGATACACTAATGTTATCGCGATAGAGGGAGCAAGAAGTAAGATCCCGGAAACAATAGTAAAATTATGTAAAGAGAAAAAGTGTATAGCATTCGTTGACGGGGACCATGGGGGAGAACTAATTTTACGAGAACTATTAAGAAGCGTAAAACTTCACGCGATTGCTAGAGCTCCCCCCGGTAAGGAGGTTGAGGAGTTAACTGGTAAGGAAATTTCACGAGCACTTAAGAACGCTATTCCAGCAGAACAATATAAAACACTCCTAGAAAAGGAGCATCGAAGAGAAAAACCTAGAAGAATCGAACGCGAAGAAAGAAGAGAAAAAACAGAAGTTAAGGAAAAACAAATACCAGTAGTAGAACAACCCGCAGCACCCATAGCTCAGCCAACAAGTATTGTTGAAGTCTCACGACCCCAACCAGCTGTTGAAGTAAAACCCAAGGAAGCTATAGAGAAAGTTGCTAAAGCTACCGAGGCGAGAGCAGAGCTACCCAGAGGTCTCGATGAATATGTGATAAGTTTTCCAGACTCCGTGCTAAATGAAGCGAAAAAACTTCAGGGCACTCTTGAAGCGATATTATATGATGAATCATGGAATATTGTGAAAAGGTTACCAGTAAGAGACTTATATGATGAACTAAAGAAAACAGAACCTGGCAAAATCTACGCTATAGTGCTTGATGGTATAATAACTCAGAGATTAGCCGATATTGCTTCGGAGAAAAAAGTCCGTGTTATAGTTGGAGCTAGAATTGGCGGCATTTCAAAAAGGCCTTATGAAGTAGAAATGCTCACATTCAATGATATTTTATGAAATAATTATCTATTTTTTAAAGAAGTCGAATAGCGTTTTCTGACCAGCCGCTCCAGCCTTTAATTGTTTATCTGTTATACCGAAGTATCCTAGAATCCTTAGTGCAGCCGGAATTATCTGATGATCTATATAGTAGTTATGATCGATATCCTCTTTTGAGACCATAAAGTAGGGGTATGCTCTAGAGGATATCTTGGTTTTACCTTTAACAATAACATAACCTATCTTATCACCCTTACTGACTTCAAAGCCAGCCTCTCTCATACGTCTAGCTGCCATAACATGTGGGGCGTCAACACTATATTCTTCTAATTTCTTCGATAATGTCTTCCATATTATTAACTTGTTCACCGGTATCTTATTATTCATTAAATCATTTATTACTCTTCTAACATATTCTATTGCCTTAGAAGTATCACCCTCCTTTAATATTATTTCAACTATTTTTTCCTGCACCTCTTTTGCTAATTCAGACCAATCTCCACGTACTGCTTCAAAGCCAACGATATCTATTCTCCCATCAACAAGTAGGCCAGCATAGCGTTTCTTAGCTTCAGTAAAGAATACTCTCTTATAGACCTTGTCAATTTTTATTTCGAAACCTAGTTTTTCTTCTATTATTTTTATGAATTCCTCTATTTTATCCGGGATATAGGTTACGAATAACGAGTCTGTATCACCATAGATTACCTTCAATCCTAGGCTTCTTGCTATTTCTATCGCCTTTCTAATAGTCTGCCTGCCCCACGCTGTTACGGCTTCTGCTCCTTCCTTACAATACCATCTAGCTCCAACCCACCCCATATAACCATAAGTAGCGTTTGCTAGTACCTTTAATGCCTTCTGACGCTCATTTAGAACTCTATACTCGTAGCTATCAGGTCTATATTTCTTCATGAGTTCCTTTACTTCCCTTCTAAGTCTCAGTAATGTTTCGAGGACCCTCTTAAAGAATCCTGGTGGCTCCTTACGGAATCTATGACCTACTTCGGGTGCAATCCAGCATCCATTCTCACCGCATTCTTCGGGATTTTTGACTAGTGTATCGGGGCCAACATTGTATTTTATCATAATATTAGGGTACATTGAACTAAAGTCTAAAACAGCTATATTCTCATGCACTCCTCTAACTGGTTCCAATACAATAGCGCCGCGGTATGGTTCATAGGGTCTTTCAACTCTATTAGGCACTAGTTCGTTGTAGTTATATGCTGCACGCATTAAATACCATTCCAGCCTGAATCCAACACTCGCTGCACCTACTTGATCCAATGGTAGACCAGTAAGACTTGAGAGCTGTATTGCAAAGGGCAGGAATTTCTCGCCGAGACCATAGGTTGATTTCACATCGTCTTCAGCATACCTTAATAGTATCCTACGCTTACTCGGGGTATCCCAGAATTCTGGTATCTGGTACCATTCGATTATTACTCTTTCAGACTTCTTCATTACTCCCAAGTAATCGGCTACGTTTTCTAATGTCTTAACCTTAATTTCTGGTATCTCTTCTGCAAAATCATATAAGTCTACGTTTAACCTACCAGCGATAGATACATGGCCGTAAACACTCGTTACGGGTTCGCTATCCTTCCGGCGACCTACATCTAATTTTAACCCGAGTACATGGGCTCTTTCTAAGAGATAAGGCCAGTCGAAATGGTTGTTATTGTATCCTATAATTATGTCGGGATCATAATCAAGGATGTATTTTACGAAATCTCTTATAGCCCCGCGATCATCGTGGTCTTCTGCTGTAAATAACTTTAATTCGTTCCTATCGTTCATTACAGCGATAATTATTACGGGATCTCTCTTAGGGTTAGGGCTACCCTGCTTGCTATAGACTTCGATATCAAATGCAAGAATTCTTAGATTTGGTGGTCGTTGCTGCTCGCTTTCTGGGAGAGGTTTAGGTGGGGTTTTAGCAATATATTCTTGGCTTATCCTCCCCCTATACTGTGGTGTTAGTACGGACTCCTCTACTTCTACTTCATGCCACCAACACGGTTTAAGTTGATGATCTATTATGTAACGCATACTAAATCTTATATCTGCTTCAAGAACATCCTCAACACCTTCTATTTTCTTGACTTCTTCACGGTATTCCCTAACGGTTTCTGGTATGATTGTTGTTATCTTTAAGGTCTTCACGGGCCTACCATAATACTTCTTATTTAATAGCTCGGCAGATATTATCGGACTACGTGGCTTAGATAGTCTTAAAACCCTAGTTTTAACAGCCATGGGGTTAGTGTCATCTGCTAGGAGAGCATAAAAATATGGTCTGAAGCTTTTATCTCTAATTACTATACGGTTTCCCTGCTCGTCTACCCCCCACATTATTATATGAGGTTCTCTTCCAATAATCTCATATGTTACGTCTAATAAGTAGAACTTCAGTAGCAAGACTTTACTCCCTACGTATAATTTATATAGTATCTCTGGTATTAAATGTGATTCCATTAGAACCTATAGTTCCTTATACATCAAGAATGCGTCCTCGCCATCAGGATAATAATTTTTTAATCTATCTATTATTTTGTAACCTAGTTTCTCGTACAATCTTATTGCTGGATTATTTGATACTCTTACCTCAAGTATAGCTGCCTTCATGTTTCTCTCTCTAAACTTCCTCTCTAATTCTTGCATTAGTTTTGTAGCTATACCCTTTCTTCTCCAATTCCTAGCTACAGCTATAGATATAATGTGACCAGTATTGTTAACCCTTAATACGCCAATTGCATAACCTACTATCCTCTTTTCTGATTCAGCTACAATAAATAAGTCGCCAGCTAGGGCTATTAGTACTGCTAGATATTTCCTGGGATAAGGATACCTAAACGACTCCGTTTCTATCCTATATATATCATCTAGATCCTTGTATACAGCAGTACGTATAATAACACCACTACCCATACGCTCTTAGCACCGCAAACATTATCTTTGCAATCACTACTTGTAGTAATTTGATTAGAGGTGAATAAATACTCTTGAAGATAACTTACAAGAACTTGAAGACGGGTGAAGTAAGAGTAGTACCAGAAACTGAAGACGACTTATGGTTGCTTCAAATGGTTATTGGCCCCGGAGATGTTGTTGTAGCTAAAACTACTCGTGATGTAAGTTTTGGTGATGGGAGAAGTAGTCGTATACCCATGGTTTTAGCTATACGTGTTAAAAACGTTGAATTCGAGCCCTTTACTACGAGGCTCAGAATACACGGTATAGTTGTCGAGGGCCCCGAGCGTTTTGGTGTAAAGGGCTCACACCATACACTACATATAGACTTGGGTAACGAGTTAGCCATTATTAAGAAAGAATGGAGTAGACCACTACTCGATAAGCTTGAAAAAGCAGTTACACGAGGCTTAAAGGCTATAGTTGTAGCATTAGACTACGATGAATATAGTATAGCTATAGTCCAGGAACAGGGGCTGAAAATTATAGATGAGGGTTCTCTTGGAGTCCCAGGCAAAGACGCTCCAAATAGAGAAGAGGTCTTGAACTCTAAGATTAAACAATTAGCGAGAACCATTATTGATACCGCTCAACGCTACCACATTAGTGCTGTAATAATTGCTAGTCCAGGATTCATTAAAGATCTATTAGTTAACACATTAAAGGAACAGGATAAGAGTATCAGAGTATACAAAGACGCAGTTAGTATTGGTGGTAGGAGTGGTATCTACGAAATACTGCGTAGAGATATAGTGAGAGAAGTATTAAAAGACGTTTCAAGTATAGAAGCCGAGAAAATCCTCGATGAATTCATGTTGCTACTTGTTAAGAATCCTGATAAAATAGCATTTGGATTAAAGGAAGTATTGGAGATGGCGCGTATAGGCGCGGTTGAAAAACTATTAGTATTAGATGAACTCGTTCGAAGCTATGATATAGAAGAGAGAAAGGTGGTTGAGGAGGTCTTGAAGCTCGTTGATAAGTATAGAGGTGAAGTAAAAATCGTTAGCAGTAGGAGCCCAGCTGGCGAGAAGCTTAGGGGACTCAACGGTATCATAGCCATACTTAGGTACTCGGTTTCTCGAAGAGGATCTTCTGGAGAATAAAGCGTTTCCTAAGCATTGGATAGTATTCTACTAGTATGGTTTCACTTATACATTGATTAGAGAATAGCTCGTCTAGGTCTTCGTCTGGATGGAGGTATATTTTGTCATTAATTACTCGATACGGTTCTAAATACTTCATGCACCTATCACTATCTAATTTGTTTATTTTTGCCTCTATTACCTGTAGTGTCCCAGCTAGAGAGTATTTCTCGTATGCTTTGCCTATAATTGATGCTTTACGTATAAAGCGGTTTCTCAATTGATATATGTCCTTATATATTGCCGGACAAAAACGTATGCTTATTTTCTTAATGTTTTCTCTAGCCCATTTAAGGAATTCTAGTGCTGTATCATAGCTACCGTTAACAGATATCCCATCATTACTAATCTTTAGCCCACGTTTTAGTAGTGCGCCTCTATTCGATTCTGATACTTCCAATTCGTTTAAGTTCATAAACTCTCCACCTATTCTCTCCAAAAAGAGGGCGAGCTCTTTCAACCACTCAATATTACCAGGTATTACTGGCACTTCTACTCCGACGTGCATGGATGTCTCGTTTACTGCTAACTCTACTCTCTTCAAATACCGTCTATCTACGGGGTGAAATCTTATTTCGTCAAGACCTATTTCATCAAGTATTTTCAAAACTTGTTTATCAGCATAACGTCCACTAGTATACAAATGTATGTGGAAGTTTTCTCCAAACTCATTCTTTAATAATTCTATTACGTTTATAGTTTTATCTAAAGCTAATAGAGGGTCGCCACCAGTTATTGCTGCACCTCTAGCTTTAACGGCATATGCTTCATCTAATATATCATCGAGTTTAGAAACTCTTTCATCGTCGACATATATTACATCTTTGTTTCTTCTATCACTACTTATGGGGCAATAATAACATGTATCATTACATTTACCAGTTATAAACACTACAATGGAGGCGCCGCTAAAGCATATCTTGCAACCAGCTGGAGGATTACCCATATTGTAGCCAAATCTCTTAGACCCATACATTTTCCTCATAATAAGCTCCCTCTACTCTGCAATATTCTCCTAACATACTGGTTTTCTCTAGCAAGTTTCGCTAATGCTTTCTCAAAAGACTCATCAGGTGAGAGCTCATAGTATAAGAATACTCCAGTCCTACCTATTTCATCTCGTCTGCTCAGTACTCTTACTCGTTCAAGAACTATTTCTACTGATACCCCTACTATTCGAGCCACAATACTTTCACGCCCTATTACTGGCGATTCACGGTGACCATAACTTGTAGGTTCTATTAATATAAGCCTCTTATCTACGCCTGGTACTCGTTTATTTTTCTTGAGACCTTCTAAATCTAGTAATCCACCAAACTTGTAGAACTCGTATTCATTGCGTGATAGTTTTGCTAATGGGAAGGAAACCATTTTGAGTTCTTCTTCATCTAAAGCTATGTAGGCTTTGGGTGCATGGCCGGGTGTTGCTTGTACTATGAATCTCTTATAGGGTTTTATTCCAGCCATTTCTAAAGCTAGTTCTACGCGGTATGAGGGAACCATGAATGGTATGAAGACGTCTACGTCGCTCTTGGGGTTTACGTCTCCTCTAGCAATACTGCCATGTACTATTGGGGAGAGACCATATTTTGCTAGCGCCTCCATGATTTCTAGTGCTATCCTCCTTTTCTCAGCTAATATTCTCCAGTGTCTCTCGTCATAGTATACTTCGCGGTACTCTACTCTTCTCTCGATTTTCCATTTAACTGGCATTTCTCTTACACGCTATCCTCATATATGTTGTTAGTCAACGTTTTAAATCTCCTACACCTTAATCCTCTCCGGCTTGGAGTTGGTAGCTTTGGATGCCGTGGATGTTGCTAGCTACTTCGGGTACATATTAACTGCATGGATTATAGTGATGGCTATAGGTATGGCTAAGAAGGACCTACTACAGAAGTATGGTATTGAAGTAGGACCATTAATGATTATGTGGAAGAAGCCCACCCGTGGCTCTAAACTCGAGAGAATAGCTAGGAGCCGCGTAACCAAGGTATGTGCATGGATAGGAGTAGCTTTATCTATGGGCGCCATGATTTTTGCTTATTACTTCTTACTCAATATAGTATTATCAATTCTATTCCCTCAAAGCGTGCAAGCACAAGCAAGACTCATACCATTACTCCCGGGACTAACCGTTGTAGGAGTGCATATATTCTACTCTATGATAGCTATAGGTATTGCAATCATTGTACATGAATTAAGTCACGCTATAATAGCGTTATCTGAAGGTATAAGGCTAAAAAGCTGGGGTTTGGCCATAGCATTCATTATTCCAGCAGCATTCGTTGAACCCGAAGAAGAAGATTATAAGAAAGCAAAACTTTCGAGTAAAATAAAATTACTCGCTGCTGGATCAGCAGCAAACGTTGTACTAGGAATACTAGCACTACTATTACTACAACAAGTAGTAACCCAGTACCCTCTAGTAATAGGCATTATACATGATGTGAACGGACAGCTTACACCAGCTTATACAGCCGGGCTCGAGAAATACGTACCATTCGCTATAGAGTCTATAAATGGCACCGTAATAGACGGTTTAGCTACGTTAACGAACATAGTACATACCTATGCTAATGAAACAGTTACTTTTGTGTTAAAGATATTTTCATACAATACTATGAGCCATATAGATGTATTATTACATAAACCAGCAAATATGAGCCTCCTAGGAGTATATATTAACCCCTTCCCAGCACCAAAACCTTCTCTCTGCACATTCGGTTCAGTATGCATACATGTTCCGGGATTCCTCGCATGGCTTGTATGGATAAATACTGGTCTTGCACTCATAAATGCTGCCCCCCTCTTTATAACTGATGGCGGAAAAATAGTAACAGAACTACTAGGCGAAAAGAGAAAAATAATAGCATATACTATACAAAGCATAACCCTAGCAATTCTCGCATTCGCAATAATAGCAAGCATACTAATGTAAAAACAAGACCAGAACAACCTATTATAACCCTTAAACTTATTCTAAGCTCTGGGCAGCCCGCGGGAAGGGCCGGGGGCTCGCCCACCCCGTACCCCGAAAAGGGCGTAATGCGGGGGCCAGTAACCCGCTAGCCGGGCCCCAGCACCCCGTTAAGGCCCACGGCTAGCGATGAACCCCGCCCCGTGGGGCTGGCGGTGACGGACCACCCGCCCGAAGGCGGGTTGGTACCGTCTTTGCCGGGGGAACCTGGCCAGGCCCGGAAGGGAGCAACCTAACCCCGGACGCCAGCGTTCACGGGTCACCGGGGCTGAGGTCTAGCCGTGGGGGACCTGACGGGTGTTGCTGGGGTCTGCTAGCGGGGTCCGCGGGCTGCCCCTCGTTAGGTCTACTTGTTTCAGATTACTATAATTCTATATAATATAGGCTACATGGTTATTCACGAGTATTAACCTCTAAGAAATACCTTAGAAGCTAAATAATTCTCTGATGCCGGTGTATAGATGTTGTTCATACTATAATATAACCCGGTTAATAATAGCGTTCGAAATTTTTTTAATGCCCCCGTATAAGTAGAGTGGTGTGATAACTATGGTAAAGCCGCCTATACCCATATCAGTAGATCACTTAAAGTTTAGAATAGAATACATTGAGAACTACCTACACTCTTCTGAAGCCCTTGTAGCTGGCAAAGAATTCCCACCGAAATTGTTTGTAACAAAGAATGGCGAGAAAATAGTCTTCCGTCAAGCAAAGAGAGAGGAAGCAAAACTCATTCTCCAAGCAATTAAGCCTTTAATTGACCATAAATACGACAAGGATTTGTACCACTTAGTAGCCGCGAGAACCTATGCTGAAATACTAGCATGGCTCCAGCACAGATATAAGGACGAATACGTTATCATAGGTGTTCATGGAAACGAGCTTATAGGCGTGTGGAACGCTAGGTTATGGAACGAAAACCTAGCTATAAGTCTTCACAGCCTAACATTCAAGAGACTAGCAAGAATAGGCTTAGCTGGATACCTAGCAAAAATGGAGCACGCCTTCGAGGTACTAGGAGTAAATGAGTGGTGGGCAACCTTCGAGAGCCCATTCGGATTCCGTCTAGGATTCTATCTAAGACACTTAACGAAACCATATCCAGAGTACCAGCACGAACTAGGCGGAAGCCCCGTATTCTATGTAACTAAGGATACATGGGAGTCCCTGATAAAGCCACAGTTCAAAGAATACTTAGGTACAAGACCAGTACCCGAAGACCTATTACAAGAGAGCTATAAGCTACAATTACCCAGTAAATATGAGATAGAAATAACACCGACAAAGAAGTAACATAACACTAGATCTTTTCCCGCCTCCCAATAAAACTATAAATATAACCTATTTTTAACACTACCAATAATATAGCATTCCAAGGGTTAAACTAAAGATACCCCATTTCTATTTATCTGGATGCAAAACATGAGTAGTTAAATAATCTAACATATATTGTCTAGTAGGGCGAGTTAGGACGCATATTTTTAGACGGCATAGAAATAAAAACATTGTAGAATTAGAATTAGATGACTATGTTAGAGAAATATTAGAGAACTATGTTCATAGCGAACAAATAGACAATGAAAATAAAGCCATTAGAGACCTTATTATAAAGGGTTATTGGTACTGGTTGTTAGAAAAGAAATATGGAAGAGATAAAGCTGGAAGTAGGGAGGCTTGGGATAGAACTTATAATTGTTTAAAAATAGAGGGTGGCTACTTATACTATCGATTGCGCTTGAGTGATGTTATAGAGGAGTTGAGAAACCTATTGTTTATATTTAGTGGATTATTATCTGATCTTTCAACTTGTCACCGTGAATTAAGGAAACGAGACCCCAACATCAGAGTAGATGAAGAAAAAATCCAAGAATACAGAGAGAAGCTTAATAAATACATGGAAGAATACGTCTTTTCCCTTAAAAGGGAGTTGAAGGTTCGAAAGTACATCGAAAACGAATTATCGTTCCTAAACGAACTAGAGGATATTA
>CAZWTS010000004.1:0-3053 GCA_964637085.1 uncultured Desulfurococcales archaeon
GAGACCCATATAATACACCTGAAACTATAGTAGCTCCACGAGAATAATACTTTTCTTCAATCAAAGAGGGCTCAGCGAAGAGCGCGCTCACCATCTGTAAACAATGTAAGCACGAGAGACTTCATCACAGCCAACGGGCATAGTATTTTTAATTAACCTTAGGCGGATCGCTCCCGGCCCGACCTAGTCATCACCCTCTATACGGGGAGGGCTCTCTAGGGGGCGCGAGGGGGCTCGCTCATCTCCGGGAAGAATAAATAACCGTAATGGGTAATAAATGTCTAATATAGCTAGCTATTATTTAACATTTTTTCAGATAGAATATAGTAGCTGTGCCCCGCCTGACCGACCACCTTCATCTTCATCCCCCTTACGGGGTTTCTGGTGGTGTGAGACAGCGGGGCCTGATATATACTTAGTTTGGGAAGGGTATGAATTTATTTCTCCTCCTAGTAATTTTTGCCTCATCTTTGACTCGATATACTATATGGTTTAAATAGTCTCGTAAAATACTACAATATATTGTAGAAATACACTCTTGTGGCGATAACAGTTGGCTAAACTTTATTGTGAGGTTTATACCCAGAGAATTCTCCCAGCGCTGAGGGCTCTTATTGCCAAGATACTTGTTCAGGAGTATAAGTTAAGTCAAGTTGATGCGGCCAGGCTCCTCGAAGTCACCCAGGCTTCAATAAATTATTATATATCGGGTAAGCGTGGCAAACAAGTCCTCGAGGAACTCGAGAAGATAAGTAAGGTTAGGGAGCGTGCGAGAACTATAGCTAGGGGGTTAATGGAGGGTAATATTGATGCCTCAGTATTCCTTTGTGACTGGTGTAACAGTCTTCGTAAAGACCTTGACCTCTTGAGGGATATTGCTAGAATCCTCGGTATAAAGGAGATAAGAGTTTCTAAAGATCAATTACTCGTTATAAGTAGGGACTAGTCTCTTCCTCAACTCTATAAAACGCTTGTATAGTGGTTTATCTCTAATACTCTCATAGACAGCTCTATCGTTTATCATGATATTTACTTCCCAGCTCCTAAGAGCTGGACATATATAGCATCCCAGCCTATAGAATCCATGCTCATATAAAGGATTTAATTCTATTCCATGTAATAATAGATATAATTGTACGTGAAGAGTATTCCACATTTTTAATGGTGCTACAGCTATAGTTTCATTATCCTCTACTCTAACAACGGGCCTCTTACTCCTCTTTTCTGATTCAGCATCTCTATCACCAAGTACTAATAACTTCCTCTGGCCACGATACTTGTCTATGAATTTGTGGACGGCTCTAATCTTAAGCATAGTACACCAACGATTCTCGTGTGTCGGCATTTCACGTCTACCACTAACTAGTTCTCTATCAACTCCCGCATGCTCGATATCATAACTTATGCCGAGCTTACGAGCAACTCTATCGAGATACTCCATAGTCCATGGAAAATCTACTCCGGTATCAACATATACTGGTCTCACCGTGTCTTTACCGAAGACTTTAACAGCCATTATTAGAGCAGCAGTACTATCCTTACCTCCACTCCAAGGAACAATAACTAAGTCTACTTTATCTTTGAATCCTTCCAGTATCTTTAGACTAATTCTCTCGTGAACGCGGATGATATCAGTATTGTTTTTAACAAGTGTATCTAAGTCTATGTCTAAGGGATCCACTTTATCGTTTACAATCTTACCCCTAGGTACTAGTCCCTCATCCGGTATTAATAGCTCGGCACGAATACTAGGACCATTATAGACATAGTGTCTTCCACCCATCTGTCTAACGATTAATGGGTTCTCGCCAATGGAGCCATTGACTACTCTCTCAATGTGTTGTTTAAACCATTTTCCGACGCCTAGGAATACATCGTAAGCTGGATTGTAATCATATTTTTCCAGTTCTACACCCTTATTATCTAATAGATATGTCTTTGGATTCTCTAGCCATGTTGCTCTAAGCCTAATTTTACTTCTAGCTACTTCTACCTCGTAATATAGGTGCTCTAAACGAGTATTTCTTATCCGTGCACGTGGAACCATATGTATAACAGTATTTGCTTGTACCCTATTCTCTAATGCTTCAACTACTTTACGATCCTCTCTCCCGAGGAGCACTATATTATACTTGTCATTTAGTAATAGTTCGCTAAGTCTAGCTGAAACGTCCTCAACGCTGCGAGCACCATGTAGGGTTACGACATCTATATCCCATGTAGAATAGAATCTCTCTATTACAGCTCTAATAGCATCAGCATCACGCTTAGATCTCACAATGAAACGAAACATATTTCCTACTACCCGTTATGTGAGCCTTATCTGTAGCAATAACGTATACCTCGTCTAATAAGTTTACTAATTAGGGTTAAACGGGCTTTTCCTTCAACGAATGAGTTCAAGATAAAGGTTTTTACCAGATTAAAAGATTAAGATATCCCGGTGAAAAGTTAGTGGAAAAATACACCATATTAATGCTGATAGCACTACTCCTACCATCAATACTAGTTGCTACTGGAACAGCACTACTGGTACAGGGAACAAACGAGTATCGAATACCAGTCTCAGAGAGCGGTAGATATGTCGAGGGCTCCCATTTAATACATGTAAGAGGGCTCATTGACTACCAGGTATATATACCCGGTTCTGCTGGTCCCCAAGTCGCTGTTGTTGGATCAGCTAACGTCTCGAATACTAGTATTGAGGCTAGTGGTGCATTATATAATCCGCGTAGTAGAGCCCTTGCAGTCCAGTATCGTTCATCACTAGTGTATTTAAGCGCTACCAGATACGATGCCATATCTACTGCAATGCTATTCTATATTATAGGCGGCATAGTGGGCTTAGCTGGTGCAGCTGCAATATTATATAAGTCTAAGCCTGAAAAAGGAGTATATGCTTGGATGGCACTAATACCGTTGTTACTTGGTATAACAAGTATACTATTAGCTGTAATGTTGTCTAAAATGACTGGTATAACAGCCCCCATACCCGGGGGAGGAGGCCAAGGTCCAGTGTGAGATGAGCCTATGAGTAAGAATGCGTTGCTTCG
>CAZWTS010000005.1:0-2843 GCA_964637085.1 uncultured Desulfurococcales archaeon
TACCAGCATTCGTTAATGCTTTCTTAATCAACCACAATAATTGTTTCCTGACACTAAGATATTCTTGAGAAGGCACCCAGAAACGTACCGTTATATTAACACTACTATCTCCCAGCTCCGAGACAAAAGCTTCGGGCTCGGGTTCAACTAATACTAATGGGTGTTGTTCTAATACATTCTTTATAATATTGTATGCCTTCTCAGCATCCTCTTTATAGGCTATACCTATAGTTAGGTCTACTCTCCTAACCGGGTTTTTAATGAAGTTCTTTATAGTAGACGTAAATACTTTATCGTTTGGAACCCTCACTACTATTCCGTCTAGTCCCATAATAGTTGTTGAGAGAACCGATACTTCGAGAACCTTACCTATAATACCCTCTACTTCAACAAGATCTCCTGGCTTAAACGGTCTTTCCCAGTATAGGAAGATCCCAGATACAAAGTTAGCCACCGTTGACTGTAATGCGAAACCCAAGATTATTCCTAAGATACCGCCAGCTATAATGAACCCCGTTAAATCTATCCCTAATACCCCTAAAGCAACAATTATTGTGAGAATTACTATTACATAATATAGTGCCTTTGACACAGCACCCGCTATATAAACTGGTACTACGCGAATAGATCCACGATAAACGAGTATTTTGAGCGTATAGCCTACAATGAACCCCAACACTACTATTATCAATGCTACTACTACGTCTTCAATATTTATCCTATTGAAAAGCCTAGTAATGACTGTAACCACGTCTTCTGGTACTGGCAAAGCCGCTACAACCCCCAGAGCATAGAGGTTTTCTGCGCCATAAAAGGTACCTTTAGTTCGGGTGGATCTATTACCTCCATTAACCCGGGTTTAGGTGAGCTAGAGTATGTTACTGTAGCAGTCCTAGGCGAATTTATATTAATGTTTATTAAACGACTATATGCTCTCCAAGTATTCTCCTCATAGTATAGTTTTAATGGATTAGCCTCCAATAGTATCTTTGTTAATGTAACCCATTCCCGCGACTTATTACTGGCTCTTATTTTCACCAAAGCCAACCCTATGTTTAAGTCATCTAAAGCATCCTCCTCACCGAAATAAATCTTCGATTCCGCATATCTAGCTATAACACCAGATTCTACTGAACCATAAAGTGTGTACTTTACTTTACCCACATTGAATACGTCGATTAATGAATATGACTGGTTTCTTACTGAGAGAATAGCTATATCAACGGGCATTAATATGTAATATTCTAATCGTCCTCCAGGAGCAATCATTACAACATCATTATACTTCACCAGTATATACGTTGTTAACCTCTTGGGTATTAGAACAGGGTATATAGGCTGTAATATTAGCTTATCTAGACCAACAATACGGGCTCTTCTCTCCCCGCTTATTATCTCAGTATTCATCTTTCTATTAGTTCTTCGCACATACTCTACAGTACCATTTTTAGAGACAGTAACCTTTATACTCCACTGATTAATGACTAGCTCAATACTTTCATCCGGTTCTATTAAACCGTATCCTAGTGTCAATTTATACTCTTCCCTTCCTCGAAAATACATGTAGTTAAACTATATTTACGATACGGTTTTATCTAGTTCCCAAAAATCTTCTTCTCCCCAATCAACTAATAATGTATTCTTCTCAAGGAATAGAGCAAGTTCTCTTGACACGCCAGTAGGTTTGGGGTGATGGGGTAGGTATTTCCTGTACCGTATTGCTATGACTCCATCAAATAACTTATTGAATTCTCTTACTGATCTTATAACCTCGTCTTCAGGTACACCTTCTATTCCGAATAGGACATATGCAATTACTTCTATTTTTTCTCTATTTTCTTTTATTTTTCTAGATATCTCCGATATCCGGTAGAGTTCCGATTGTGGTATACCTTTTCTCAGGATCTTATTTCTAATGCTTTCATCGTATACTTCGAAGCCTATTCTTACTACGAGTTTATTAGCCTTTAACGCTTTTTTTGTCTCTACTAGACGCGTATAATCTATGAACTCGGGCCTAGACTCTATATCAACAATCATATTTTTAGTTACACCGATTAGCTCCAATACTATATCATAAGGTAGCTCGTAAAAGCTCCCACCATTAAATATCGTTATGCGTTCATAGTGTTCTCCCCTTAACATCTTTTTAGCGTTCTCTATGATCTTCTTATCAACAGATAATACTTCTGGTAGAGAACCTTGCTCTAGGACGAAGGGACAAAAGCTACACTTATTCCACGAGCACGGTAAACCCTTTAACACTATTACAAGTCTTTTTCCAAGCTTATCAATTGATTTAAAAACTCCTAGTATTTTCTATCACCTTCTGCCCTCAATTATATCTATTATACCTTTTTTCAGCATATCCAGACTAGTTGGTGTAATAAGAAGTAAGTCTTCATCAATATATAAGCCATCTAATGATACCTGTCTTAACTCCTCTCTTGGTACTTCTTTTGCCGCTAGATTTGGTATCCTTATCCCGAAATATTTTTCAACTATTTTTATTGCTCTATAACTATCGCTATTCCAGCGAAGGTAGCATGCTATTCGATCATAATACCCCATAAATTTCTCTAAGTACCCCTTTAACCTCTCAGCTAGAACTCTAGTATACTCCCTTTTTATCTCTGGCGTCTCATATTTGGGATTCCAATCGTACGCTACATAGGGATAGTATTCATCGAGTTCTCTTGGAACCACTCCTGCATTTGTTACTATTAGCTGGTGTATTTGATCATAATATCCTGTTTCTTTTATAGTCTTCAACAGAAAGTAGTGGATATAACTCTGAGAATACGGTTTACCATAACTACACGGTAATATTAATAATAGCTTAT
>CAZWTS010000006.1:0-6800 GCA_964637085.1 uncultured Desulfurococcales archaeon
AAGAGCGTTAAAACTAGGAGGATACAAGCTAATGGGGAAAAAAGTAGAATTAGCTGAAAAAATAATAGATGACGCTAAAGCGTTAGAAGATGCTGGAGCTTTTTCAATAGTAATAGAGTTTACTGTAGCAGAGGTAGCGAAGATAATTACAGAGAAGTTGAGAATTCCAACTATCTGTATAGGTTCAGGGCCATGGTGTGATGGTCAGGTACTAGTAATCCATGATATACTAGGTTTAACGGAAGAAATACCGCCTTTTGCGAAAAAATACGTGGATTTATCAAAGATTATAAGGGATGCAGTTGGAAACTATGTAGATGAAGTTAGAAGAGGAGTATTTCCTTCACAAGAACATACAATGTCTATGTGTGAAGATGAGTACAAGAAGCTTTTAGAAAAGCTTGATAAGAAAAACTTATAGGATAGGGGAGTAACCAGGATACCAGGCTATCCTAATGCCCCTCTTTGACCCCCAACCTAAGATTAGTAGAAGAGAATTTTATGACCGCGAAAGAGAATTAGAAGAATTCAACAACTATGTGAGGAAATCACCTCTCACACTAGTACTAGGTTTGAGAAGGTATGGTAAGACATCATTAATACTAACTGGTTTAAATGAAAGCAATAGGAAATATATTTTCCTTGATTGCCGCTTACTACCTCAAGGTATGTTAGGTATAATGGATCTAATAAGACTATTTGAAAAAGCATTCAATGATTTCCTAAAGAAGCATCGTGGCTTACGTTACAAATTATTAAGCGTACTTAAAAGTATTGAAGGAATACGCATACACGGTATCTCTGTAGTAATCAATCCTAGAAAAACGAGTTTTGATTCAATAATAGATATATTCTCCGCGATAAATGAACTCGGAGAGGAAATTGTTCTCGTAGTAGATGAAGCACAAGAACTTAGGAGAACTGCACGTTATCGAATGGACTATGTATTAGCCTATGTTTACGACCATCTACGTAATGTGAAAATGGTTTTATCAGGATCTCAAGTAGGCTTGCTCTACCGGTTCCTTAGAATAAATGATCCTAAAGCACCCCTCTATGGTAGGGCGTATATGGAGCTAAAACTAGGTCCACTGAGTAGAGAGCAGTCTATGGATTTCCTAATAAGAGGATTCCGAGAACAGGGTTTAGAGATAGATGATTACCTATTAAATTATATTATTGATAGAGTTGACGGTGTTATAGGGTGGTTAACATATATAGGATACGAGCTCTCATTAACACGTGATCTCTCTATAAGAAGAGTAAACGAGATACTAGGGAAAGCTTCTCTGCTTGTAAGAGAAGAACTAGAAAACTTCCTAAATCTTCGGATGCAAGCGAGAACCCGTTACCTAGCTATTCTAGAAGCTGTAAGCGTTTTAGGAGAGGCTTCCTGGAAAGATATCTACGTATATCTGGAGGCAAAAACGGGTAGAGTACCGAAAACAGTCTTCAATGAGCTATTAAGAAATCTTGTTGATGCTGGATTCTTGTTGAAAAAGGAACCTGGAAGATATGTTGTAGCCGACCCGATACTAAAGTATGCGTTAAAGAACAAAGTTATAGCTCTATGAGGATAATAGGGTTTTAAAGAGGCCTAAATACCTTTCAGCTATTTTCTCAGCACTATTCTCCTCAACAAATCTATATGCTTCCCATATAACTCTATTCCTAACTTCGCGGTCCTCTATTAGCAACTTGAGTTTTCTAATGAGGTCATCAACATCATAGTATTTCACTACGACACCTATACCGTTATCATCGGTTGGTATAGTCTCCACGTAACGGGTACTAGGTGTAACTATCGGTACCAGAGCGCCAAGTGTTTGATAAACCGTCGACGATACAACAACATATTTAGATCTACCCTTCGGTAGTAAGTGGATATCCGATGCTTTAAGATACTTGTATAATACTTTGAGTGGAGGACGCATCCACCACTGTTTAACCCATTTCTCATTAACATCTAATAATCCATCGGATCTTATAATCCAGTATACTAGATCATAGCTTCTTCTTAGTTTCCGTAGGGCTTCAAGATAATCCCTATATTCTTCTGGAGGCTGTCTACCAAAGGAGAAGAACAGTATTTTTCCCTCAGCAAATCCGGGGCGCTCGGGTTTAATATTAAGTGGTGGTGTGCACGGATATGGTATTATATGTATCTTGTTGCCGATCCTATCTAAGAATGGCTTCAATAACTCATTAATATATCTCTCATCAAATACAACATAGGCGTCAAAACCCATTAATGCGAAGGGATCGGTATGCTCTCGTTTATATCCGTGAATGATAGCTACAGTTCTAGCTCTCCTCCTAACAAGTTCTATAAGCCTTCTCAACTTCTCTAGAGGCTGTCTAGCATAAGCTTCAACAACAAATACGTCGAAATCGTGTTCTAGTATACGGTTAAAGTCTATGTATCCCCCCTTAGGGTCATCGGTTTCCTCATAGCATCTAATGACCCAGGGTTCATCCTTAATCTCTAAAACACGGTGATGCCAATCTCTACTAGCACTCTCTATTGTTGGAGCAAAAACCTTTACATTATAGCCTTTTTTAACCCATTCCCGCACTATTAGTTCTGCGTGAAGAGATATGCCGCATGTTGCATTCCAGCGTGTAAATACGGCGATCTTCACTAGTTATCACCTCCATAAGCTACTGTTTATCTAATAGTATAGTATTAGGCTCCGAACTAGATAAAATATCATGACTGGGGATTAGAAAGAATTACTGTGGGAAATAGTAGAAATAGAAAAACGCTACTGCATATAAAAACGGTTAATTGTATTAATATATTCTACCCTTATCTAGTTCGCCTAGTAGTTCATTGATATCTATTTCTCCTATGCCTATCATGAAGTCTCCAGCACCATAAGTTATTAGAGCTTTATCCTTGCTAACCCTCCATAAGCCGCACGGAAATATGGTGTATGGTCTATCACCGAAGACTTCATGTAACTGCTTGGGCTCCATAATATAGGTTGGTGTGACGGCTTTCACAATAAAACCATCAGTCTTCGAATACTCTAGTTGCATAGCATAGAGTCTATAAGCCTGTATATCAACATCAACTCCGTGTACGAAGGCTATTAACTCGTTTTCCTTCAAGTATATTGGTGGTGTTGCCCAACCCACCTTGGTTTCAAAACTAGCGTTATCTGTAATCCAGACTGTGTCATGTAGTGTTATCTCCTCGATTCTGTCCCTGTTATGCTCTGCTAATGCCCTCTTACCATCAATGAAGCTTACTGTTAAGTAGAAGCAATCATCGTCTAAGTGAGGTCTATGGAATAATACTACGTCGTTTCCTAGTTTAACGAGAAAAGCATCTTTATCACTAATTAAGTGTTCGCGTAGGCCTAAGGGGAAAACATAGGCGTGTATCTTCTTCCATATATGGTAATTGTTCTCTCTAACAGCCGTTATGGGTAGTGTCCGCTCGGTTTTTATCCTTGGATTAAAGTAGTAGGCTGTTCTACCAGTAAAAGTCATGTAGACTTTGCCGTCAATCTCATAGACTCGTGGGTCCTCAGTTCCCCAAACATCATAGCGTGTTGACGGATAAATGGAAGGTTGACTAGCATAGTAGTTTATACTAACATTTCCCGAGTAAATGTCTTCTAGGGGTACTGGTATTGTAACGATTGCTGATACATACATATAGTAGCCTACAATAATCCTAGCATATATTACTGCGTTCTCACCGTGAACAGCTAGCGCAGCATTAAAGGCAGCAATAGGGTTACTTATCGGATAGTTGTTCAAGTATATACGATTAGGTGATATTACCCCTAAGCGTTTAACTATATCATTGGTTTTGAATTCGCGTTTCTCATAAGCCTCTTTGAATCCGAGGGCTTTTTTAAAGAATCCGCCAAACTTACACGTAGACATAGCTCAACAGCCTAGGCGATAGGCGGGGCTTGTTATTCTACCCCACTACAATTAATGCTACATTGTAGTACTGGTTTATATAACTAATTGCCAATAAACTATTACTAGAGACGAATATCTGTTTTCACTTGAGGGATAACTAGTATTACTAGGCTAGAATAATTTTATAGCGGATGCTACAGTTCTCTTGCCATAACGTAAGCGTCTTCGCCATCCAGATAATAGCTAGCAATAATCTTAATTATCTTGAATCCCAGCTTCTTATACAAGTTTATAGCTGGCGTATTACTTACACGTACTTCAAGATATATTTCCTCCGCACCATAATGTTCTTTTAATGCTCTCATAGCTTCAACCATGAGTTTCTCACCAATACCCCTACGTCTATAACCGGGTCTAACAGCAATACTTATCACGTGCCCCTTCTTCAACAACTTGTTCTTGATAAACCCCCAGCCCCACTCTACACGACACATAACATAGCCTACTATCTTCCCATCAACCTCTGCTACTAAGAAAGACTTATTCCACTTGCGTAAATGTTCCCTCCAGAACTCTCGAGGATAATGCTCGGGTAGGGTCTCCATATTTATAGCTATTACATCATCAAGATCCTCTTGGGAAGCCTCCCGTACTACTATACTATCGCTCAATACGTACACCCTAGCATTTCTCGTATTAACCCAAATAGTGTCTTAATAAACGAGTATAAAGAGTTAACCGTAGAGTAGAGTAAAACAATAATATCATAGTTTATGGAACTAATATCTTGGGAGATGACTGACGGGCTATATGCTGAACAACTTGTAATGAAGGAGTGCCGCGGCCAGCCATACATAAGTCGTAAAAAGGATCCCCCTCCTTAGATTTCCCTTCCCACAACTAGAGTTTGAGTAGAATTTATTTCCCCATACATGCGTTAGTTTCGTCTGGCTAGGGAGACCAGGAGAAAACTGGGGCGTAGGTATTGGTTCACCCGTCTGAAGATATATTATTCGAGGAATCACGGGTTCTCGAAGAACGCAAAATAGTCTTAGGCGTTACTAGTAGTATAGCATTATATCGTAGCATCGATTTAGCTCGTAAATTTATGCGTCGTGGAGCTCGCGTACGCGTAGTTATGTCGCCTGAGGCTTCACGTTTTATTTCACCCTTACTTTTTGAATGGGCTACTGGCGTTAAACCAGTTACTGAAATCAGCGGTGAAGTCGAGCATATATTGCTTGCAAGAGAATATGATGGAATGGTTATCGCGCCAGCTACAGCTAATACTATTGCTAAAATAGCTTATGGTATCGCTGACACTCCGGTTACACTTACAGCACTTAGCTTCCACGGTAAAGGTAAACCCGTCCTAATAGTACCAGTAATGCATTTAAACATGTATTATTCACGGGTTGTTAGAGAAAACATTGAGAGGCTCAAACAGCTAGGCTATTACGTATTAGAACCACTAATAGAAGAAGATAAAGCAAAGATACCACCCATAGAAGAAATAGCGCTAAAGATGGAAGCACTAGTATTGAGAGGAGAAGATCTACGAGGTGTAAGAGTACTAGTAACAGCTGGTCCCACAAGGGAATACTTAGACCCTATACGTTTCTTATCAAATCCGAGTTCTGGTAGGATGGGTGTAGCAGTTGCGAGAGAGGCATTCTATCGTGGTGCGAGAGTAAGACTTATTCATGGTCCACTTTGTGGTATTGAACCCCCATTCTGGATCGATAGAGTAGGTGTTACTTCAACAGAGGAAATGAGGAATAAAGTTTTAGAGGAAGTAGAGAAGAGCGAGTACGATATAGTAGTTCTAGCAGCAGCACCAGCCGACTATAAGTTTAAGAAAACTAGTCCTACAAAAATAGATTCTTCAAGTAAACTTATAGTAGAATTAGAGCCAACACCAAAGATTATAAGGGACGTTGCACGCGTAGCAAAGACGAAGAAGCCATCAACTATCATAATAGGATTCGCTGCTGAAACAGCAAGAGATGATAGAGAACTTATAGAGAGAGCTAGAAGGAAAATGGAGAAATACGGCATTGACATGATTGTTGCAAATAATGTTGCAAGAAAGGATATAGGTTTTACTTCAAAGTATAACGAAGTATATATTATTACTAGGGATAGAGTAGAACATATACCCAAGAAAACCAAGGAAGAAGTTGCAAGAATAATACTAGATAAAGCAATAGAATTAACAAGAAAGTAAGAACACTAAGGTAATAGTAATGATAAAATACCGTATACAATTACCGTCGCATCTAACTGGTTTCTGGAGAATCCATAAAGCATCTAATCCCATGGAAACTGGAAGTAGTGGAGCCGGCTTAGTAGTAGAACCTGGAGTACAAGCAGTAGTAGAAGAATCAAATAAAACAATAATAACCTATAACGGCCTACAAATAAACCCTTGCACAGTAAACAAGATTTTAGAAAAGCATGAAAAACCTATGAGAATAGCCGTTTACTCGCCAACACCTCTAGGAGCCGGATATGCATCTAGCGCAATATTATCAATAATAGCGGCTGCAGCCGTCGAGCTATTAGAGAAAGGTTATTATGACTACTTAAGAGTAGGACAAGAAGCACACAAAGCAGAAGTAGAATGCCTCACAGGACTCGGAGACGTTATATCAATTCTCCAATCAGGGTATCTTGAAATTAGAGTAAAGCCTGGAGCACCAGGTATAGGTAGAGTACTAACTGTACCATTAAAAGAAACATTATCGGTAACAACGCTTCCTCTAAGAATTAACGGTCTTCACACACCACAAATACTCACTAGACTCGGCGGCGAAGTAAACAGGTATTCTGATAATCTCCTATCAAAGTTATTAGCTAATCCTACAATAGAAAACTTCACTACATTAGCCTATGAGTTTACTAGAAAGATAAAGTGG
>CAZWTS010000007.1:0-3450 GCA_964637085.1 uncultured Desulfurococcales archaeon
ACTTGCAAAAATAGCTGAGGAGGAGGGACTAAAACACGTATATCTAGGCAATGTACCTGGCCATCCCAAGGAACATACTTATTGTCCGCGTTGCGGGGCACTCCTCATAAAGAGATATGGATTTTACATCGTCGAGTATAATATAACAAAGGACGGACGGTGCCCTAAATGCGGATATAAAATTAATATCAGAGGAGAGTTTAGGGGTAAGAGGAGTTCACTCTTCTGGTTCTCAATGATATAGCTTAAATGGTTGATATTATTGCCGTATTACATAATAATAGTCGGTCCAGCTGGATCAGGAAAATCCTATCTGACCGCTGCATTTAGTGAATGGCTAGAAGATCAACAATTAAGTGTGCTGAGGTTAAATATGGATCCAGCCGCAGAGGTTATTCCCTATCCGCCCGACATAGATGTTAGGGAGTATATTGATGCAAGAAAAGTAATGAAAGAATACAACCTTGGCCCCAATGGTGCATTAATAGTAGCTGTAGACATGTTAGTAAACTATATAGATAAAATAAAGGAAGAACTAGACTCTATTAAACCCAATTATGTAATAATAGACTCTCCCGGGCAATTAGAACTCTTCGCCTTTCGCCAATCAGGTCCATTGGTACTAGACCAATTAACAGACGACGGCAAAGTTGCAACGCTATTCCTTCTCGATGCAACCTACGTTACTAGTCCATCTATATATGCGTCGATGCTAATGTTGTTAGCATCCGTCTATGTAAGACTAAAAAAACCGCTAATACCTATTCTATCAAAGATCGACATGGTTTCAAGAGAGCGTGTGAAAGAAATAATATCTTGGTCTGAAGACCCGTTAATTTTCTCTGAAGCCCTATCGAGAGAGACGGTTAAGGACATGCACGTAGCCATGCTTGCTCAAAACATAGTTGACCTATTGGAAACACTTGGCCTGTCATGGATACCGATACCCGTCTCAAGCGTCGACATGACTGGTTTAAGTGAAACCTATGCGGCTCTACAACGAGTATTTAGTGGCGGAGAAGACTTTTTAACAGAAGAACCCTCAGGTAGACTCTAGGAAGTATTTAGAGACCCCCTCTTATTGATTACATTTTTAGGAGTTAGGCTCAAATAGTAGTATTCTACTAAGACGCTTGGATTAAAAATCTAGAATATATAGCGAGGTGTACATGTTTTGTCTAAAGTTAAGGAGATCATATCTAAAGCGTTAAGCGAAAATAGATCAAAGCTCCTAGAACACGAGGCATACAAAGTTCTCGAAGAATACAACATACCCGTACCAGGTTACGGACTAGCTACTACAGCTGATGAGGCAGCAGAACTCGCCGAGAAAATAGGTTATCCAGTAGTACTAAAAATAGTATCACCCGACATAGTGCACAAGAGCGATGTTGGTGGAGTAATACTAAACTTAAAGTCAGCCGAAGAAGTAAGGAACGCGTTCAACCAGATAATGGAGAATGTCAAGAAACATGCACCAAATGCTAGAATAGCTGGAGTACTAGTACAAGAAATGGTTCCACAAGATGTTGAAGTAATAGTAGGTTCTACGAGAGATCCAATATTTGGTCCCGTAGTAATGTTTGGTCTTGGAGGAGTATTTGTAGAAGTATTAAAGGATGTTTCGTTCCGTGTAGTACCTTTAACCGAACGTGATGCAGAGGAGATGTTAACTGAAATAAAAGCAAAGAAAATACTAGAAGGATATCGGCACATCAAGCCCAGAGATAAAAAGGCAATCGTAAAAATAATACTAGGAGTATCAAAAATAATGGAGGAGAACCCAGAAATAGCAGAACTAGACTTAAACCCTATAATGGTGTTCCCCGAGGGACAAGGAGCTAAAGTAGCTGATGTTAGAATAATAGTAAAGAAACAATAATGAGGAGTACAAAATTATTTTAATATCTCCTAGCATTATTTCTTACCAAACCCTAAATACCTCGTATGAGCCTATATTACAAGTCCGATTAGGAACATGTTAAGAGAGGGCAAAATACTTGGAAGCACAGAGTCCAGAAGCAACAAAGCTATTAGAGGAAATAGATGCTCTACGAGAAAAAATAAGATCAGTTAAAGAGAAGAGAATGGAGCTCATAGAGAAAATAAGGGCACTCAAGGAAAAGAAAAGAGAACTTGTTGGAAGAAGAAGAGAACTAATAGATGAAATAAAAAGGCTTCGGGAGGAAAGAAAAAAATTAGTAGAGGATGTAAGGGAGCTAAGAGCTAGGCGTAGAGAACTACGTGAGAGGCTAAGAGAACTAATCAACGAGATAAATAATAAAAGGAAGATAATAAGCCAGGTGCAAAGTAAGCTTAGAGTACCGATACACGTTATACAAAGAAGATTACAACAATTAGAATGGAGACAAATGACAAGTGTTCTAAGTGTTGAAGAAGAGAATGAGATAATACAAGAGATAGCACGTTTAGAAGAATTATTAGAACAAGCCTACAAAGCGAAACAGATAAAGCAAGAAGTCTATGAATCAAAAGCAGAGTTAATGAAGTTGAGATTAGAATTAAGTGATGTATCCAATAAGTTATCAGAGAAAAGTCAGAAAATATCAAGTATTGATGGAAAAATATCGGAGCTTAGTAAGAATATAGACGAACTAACACAGAAAATAGGCTCTCTATCAAAAGAAATAGAACAATGTTCTCAAGAGATAGACAAGTTGACAAGTGAGCTCCAAGAATTATACGGACAATTAAGAGAGAAAAGACAACAGTACAGCAAGCTAATAGAGGAACAACAGAGACGTATAACTGAGAGAATAATAGCAGAGAAAAGGAGAAAAGTTGAGGAGAAAATAGCTAAATCAAAGACAAAACGTCTAAGTCTAGAAGAATTAAAACTGCTATATGGCGAAATAGAAGAAGAATAATACATTAAAGTATTTCCAATTAAGCTAGGCTAAGTGTTTACACAAGATATTATTAGCGGAAAATTATTTTCAGTATAACAGCAATATAATGATGGAGACCCTACTCTGCAAGGTGAATAGGCTGTCTACAAGCGATGCCAATAGATCTAGTAAAAGTAAACGTATACTTGTATTAGCAGTCGATGTAGACGATGATATAGGTAGGGTTGGTATTCAAACACCCGTTATAGGTAGAGCTAGTCTAATGAAAGCAGCTGTAGATTTTGCATTAAAGCGTCCAGAAGACTCGGATACAAACGTACTATTCTCTGCTCTCTCATTGGCTGAGAAATTATCTAAAGAAGGATACGATGTAGAAGTAGCATTAGTTGCAGGAAACCCCATAGATCCTATAAAAGCTGATCTTAGAATACGTGAGCAAGTAGAAGCAATTGTAAAAGCATTAAATATAGATGGAATAGTCTTGGTAAGTGATGGTGCTGAGGATGAACGTGTAATCCCAATCCTTCAGAGCATAGCGCCAATAATATCTGTTAAGAGGGTTGTAGTAGAACAACTTAGA
>CAZWTS010000008.1:0-4485 GCA_964637085.1 uncultured Desulfurococcales archaeon
ACTTAAGACACCAAAAAGGTAATACTAAGGCTTAAGAGGATATAAAAAGTACGCCGCCCGACGGATCCCCTCCTCACCCCACCCCGCCTACACGGGGCACGGTTAGAGGGGCGAGGGCCTATACAATATTTTATTGAACGACTACTATTTTTATTTTAGTGCTTATACAAGTCTATGTATTAATCATCAGATAATTTTATTTTGTATAACACGTTTATTTTACACGTATTGAATAGGGACACACAGTCCTGAATACACCTCCACCTCATTGAGGTGATATGTTCGCCTCACCAAGTACTGGTTATAACTCAGTGTTCTAAAAAGAAAAGGAAACGTGAATATTTCCCAAAGGGGCCCAGAAAAAGCGTACTAGAAAATCTCGACGAAAAATACAAGAAGCAATTAATATTAGCACGCCAAAGCCAGTTAGGTGCCATTATTAATAACCCTGTGGGTACTGCATTAAGTGTTTATGATGGCTGGCTATATCGTGTTCTTGACCGCGAACTAGTGAGGAAAGCATTCGAAGAAGGCTATGTTGATTTTACAATAATTTCCGCTGGTTACGGCTTTGTTCACGGATTTGAACCTATAGGGATATATGATATTTTTATGAGCGCTACCATGAAGAAATTCTGGGTTCATGCCGGGTTACCTTGTATAATAAGTAATTACGCCAAGAATATTAGAGCTAGGATAGTATTAGGATTCTTTGCGTATAAGACTAAGTATAGAGAGCTTTTCGAGGAAATAAAGTGGCCTGAAAACATTGAGAAGAAAATACTCTATACTTCCTCATGTAATTCTACTTCAACCATACTAATGTCTATTGGAGAAGCAATAAACACTGTTTTAATGCATATAATGAATGGAGAAGAAATACCATTAACTATCGATACTTCACGATGTATAGTTGAAGCAATATAATAAGGATAAAAGTAGACTACTAATCGTAGTGGGAGAAGAAATGCCCCCTCAACCAGAATACGTGCTAGTTAGGGATAAGGCTAGGGACCTCATATACCTAGCAGAACGATTAGTAGAGGAGAGAGAATATTCCATTATATGCTTATTGACCCATATAGCTGAAGAGCTCTTAAAATACTCAATAAACCGTAGATTAGGCATAAATAATAATAATCATAGTATAGATGTCAGCCGATTGGTACAAATAACGCTTTCACTTCCAGATAAAAATGTAGTGGAAGAATGTATTAGGAGGGCTCGAAGACTCTTAGATGACGTTAATAGAGTTTTTATTGAGAGAAGAGAAGAAGAATGTGGATGTTGGGGCGAGTAATAGTTACTCTTAACTCGAAACCATTTTATAATTGAACATAAAAATAGGTTCTAGTTAACAAATATCTTATGTATCTTATAGTATTTAGTTTTTGGCGATCATACTGCTTTTCACTTATTTCCAGGCAAAAATAATAAGTACTGTAAAATACACAATACAAGTAATTGAGGAATATAAGATATGATTGACGAGGATCTACTACTTTCCGCTCTAGATAATATGGAACTAAGTATTTGTCCCCTAGGCATAGAGAGACTAGATAACCTATTAGGCGGAGGCGTACCATGCGGGTCAACAGTACTAGTTGAAGGCCCTCCGGGTAGTGGAAAGACTAGTTTTGCTGCAAAATTCATCTATGATGGAGCATTAAGAGGTGAGAAAGGAGTCTATGTAAGTTTTGTTGAGGGAAAAGTATCATTCTACTCGTTTATGAAGAGTCTGGGCATGGATTTCTATAAACTTGAGAAAGAGGGCCTAGTTACATTCATAGAAGCAATACCATTACACAACGAGGAGGCAGCAAGACTTATAATTGAACGAGTATTAATGATGGCTTTAGAGGAGGGTATTAAACGTGTTGTTATTGATAGTGTAACAGTTCTAATACAAACTTTTGGCTTAGAGAAAGCAAGAGAGCTCTTAACAACAACATTATTGAGAGAACTTAAACGCATGGGTGTAACAACTCTTTTGATTTCAGAGAAACCTAGAAGTTATACCGAATCGGAAGTAAGTGTTGAGGAATATATAGCTGATACCGTTATAGAGTTAAACTACAGGCTCGAATACGGTAAAATAGTACGATACATGCGCATATTAAAAGTACGTGGAGTAAGCATACCATTATCCGAGATACCCTTTAGCCTACGCAAGAACATTGTAATAGATCTTGCAGTTCCAATAGTTCCCCACGAAATACCAGCCATAGATACTACAACCATATATCGTACTGGAATAAAAGAACTCGATGAGATATTAATGGGTATACCACGTGGCTCGCAAGTACTACTAGTAGCGGAACCGGGAATCAATAGTTTAGACCTACTCTTAATACCATTAATACCATTAATAGCGAGATATGGTGGACCTGCAATTATTAGAAGTTATGTACGTGCACCAGAGGAAATAAAACGCGTTATAACACAAGCAGCGAGAAGACTAGGCTACGACGCCAATAAGATATTAAAAGAAATTATTATTAGTAGTATGAATCCCGTAAGTCAGAGCTTGCAGGAAATAGCAGCAGATAATGCTAGAATAGATAGCACAGTTAAACCAAAGTTTATTGCAATACATAGTCTCAACACGCTCCTAGAACTATACCCCAACGTTAACGTCTACTTGGGTTCTCATCTAAATAATGTACTACTACGCCGAAAACACGGAATAACTGCTTGTTACACGTTCTCGGGCAATATAAGGAGTGGAAACATACCAGGCATAGACATCTATGATATAGTATTATTTGTACGCGCTATCGAGGTTGAAGGAGAACACGCCTATGAAGTGGAAATACTGAGACACCCTCTAATCGCTTTTCCAAGGAAAGCAATCGTTGGAAAGAACCTCATAAGAACGAGGGGTGAGTAATCATGACTTCCACTAGTATAGAGATAAGCAGTAAGACTATAGAGAAAATAGTTGAAGAACTATCTAGAAAACTAGATGTAATGCCAGGTCTTTCATCAATACTTGATGTATACTCTATGAATATGTATCATAAAAGATTCATCGAATTATTTGTAGAAGAACCAGGGAAAGCCTATAAGGTTATGGAGAAAGTATTCGCAGGAGATCGTGATAGTATTAACTTTGTATTAAAATACTTGCTGAGAACTTTTACACGAAACGATGAAGTAATAAGCAAGATTATAGATGAATTATCGAGAGGAAACGATGAACTATTAAAGAAGATCATGTTTGGCTAAATATAATTATTCCTTTTATTCCCATACACGTCTCTTAACCTTGGTGGAAAACGTAAATGCTTCTACATGCTGAGTGTATACCGTGTATAATACAGGTTAGATATAATGAACTAGCAAATATTATAGGCTCCGATAAGAGTATTGAATACCTCGGCATAATTCTACGTGAGTTCTCAAATCAGATATTACAGGGTAAGCCCGTGAACGTTACCGTTGTTGCAACAAATCTCTTCCGTCTCGTAAAGAAGCTTACTGGTATTGACGATCCTTATAGGGATATAAAACGTCGTGCAAATATACAAGGTTTAAAGCTTTATGGAAAAATGAAGCAAATAATAGATGAAGAGGATAAAATATACCGTAGACTCGAACTAGCAGTTAGAGCTAGCCTACTAGGAAACTCCATGGATCTAGGAGTAGCTGGATATACACCACCTAATTTTAATGAGCTATTAGATAGGTTATGGAGGATTAAAATAATAGGATTAGGTAATATAAAAACACTATATAACCTTAAAAATAAAACAGTACTGTACCTCTTAGATAATGCTGGTGAAGCCGCATTAGATAAATTATTAGCCGAAGAACTAGCAGAGATAGGGGCCAAGGTCATCGGCGTAGTAAAATCTGGATCCTTTCAGAACGATATAACAATAAATGAAGTCTCAGAACTCGACCTAGAACAAAGCTTTAATGAGATTATTGAAACTGGGACAGATGCTTCAAGTATATTTCTTAATGAAATAAGCAGTAAGTTACGCGAAAAACTAAGCACTTCTGATATCATTATAGCAAAAGGTATGGCTCATTATGAATACCTTACAGATGTAGAAAACATTATAGGTAAACCAATAATGTATTTATTGAGAGCAAAATGTGATCCAGTAGCAAAGAGTCTAAAAGCAAATAAGGGCGATTTCATTCTCCATTTATCAAAGTGATAAAAAAGTATATTAAGAATAAAGTTATTCTCGGATAAAACTATTTTCTTCTAATAACCATATATGCTATAGCGATTACAGCTATAATCGTTATTAATGGCAGAATTACTGGCTCTGGTATTGGTGCAGTAGCAGCATTTACCACTATACCAGACTGTACTGCTGGCCCCTCAACTAGTGTTCCTGTTGAGTCGTAGAAGTATGTTATTATTGTTAGGTTTTGTCCTACTAGATTAGTATCATAGGGTAGTGTATAGGTTGCCTCATAATAATTATAGTATGATGGGTCAACTATAGTTACATCACCACTAGCACT
>CAZWTS010000009.1:0-2572 GCA_964637085.1 uncultured Desulfurococcales archaeon
ACTCCATTGGGCTGCTTGCCCCACGTCACCCATGAGCCAGAAAGTTATAGATGCGAGGCGATGGGGGTCAGGTGCCATGTATTTAACTAGTGATAATAGTGCCGAGAATAACGCGTTAATAATAACGCCAGATAATACTAGTGAGACTATTGAGCCATGGCCCCAGCTCCAAGCTATAATCATTACTAGAATGAATGAGAATATAGCGGTGGCTAGAGCTACTATTTCTATGGGGATAGCCGCAGGTAGGAAAGCTATAGCTAAACCAGCTCCGAGAGCAGCTCCAGCAGTTATGCCAAGGACATGTGGGCTTACGAGGGGGTTTCGTAGCATGCTTTGAAGAGATGCACCAGAAACAGATAGTGCTATACCTATTAGTGATGCAGCTATAATCCTCGGTAAACGGTATAGTAGAATAATTCTCTCATAGGGTGCTAGACTAGGCGATTCGAAAACAAGTTTCCATACTGCTACTAGGGAAGCTATGGTATTGTAGGGTGTTAGTGGATACCTCCCGAGAAACAGTGAGAACAGTATTGTAGCTGGAAGCGAAAAAACTACTATTGCCTTATATATACTCTTCCTACTCACTCTCCTACACCAGTTACACTAGAATATCTTACCCCATACCATTCTTCATAGTATTCATCAGCTATAGCGTAGAAGTCTATGTCACTAAATTTCTCCGGGTAAAGCTTCGATGCAAGCCATAGTATGAATAGTGAACAATCAACTCCCCAGTGCTCGTAGTATGGTTCACGGTAGACTCTCCCGTCTACAATGGCTTTAACACTCTTTAGTGCCGGATCATTAAGTATAGTTGATTCATTGTATCTAGCATAGTACCATAACACTATGACATCCGGGTTCCACTTAACTATATCCTCTAAGTCTACTTCCACATAGGTTTTATCTGGTAAGTCTCGGGCCGCGACGTTTACTCCTCCCGCAAGTTCTATGAAGTCGTTTACCGTCCCCCTACCACCTTGAACCTTAGTAGGCTTACTCCATAAGTAGAGTACACGTGCTCTCGAACTAAGCGGTATTTTTGAAACCCTCTCCTCAACTAGCCCTATTAGAGAGTTCATGGAATCTAATAGTTCTCTCGCCCGCTCATGTTCATCTAGAATACTTCCTATCATCCAGACGAGACGGTATATGTCCTTTATACCATATAGTTTGACCTCTACTACAGGTATACCGATAGCCTCTATCTCCTCGACAACGTCTTTCTTATAAGGCCATATAATGACTAAATCGGGGTTTAAAGCCGATAATTCCTCAATGTTTACTGAGAAGCTACTACCAGGACTAGGCTTACTAGTAATATTAGGGTAGGCTACTGTAACCAAGGGGTTCTTTTTAGCGTATTTTGATACTCCCACAACTCTATCAAAGGCGTTAAACGCCGTCATAGTCACATAGGATATAAAGTCAACTATTCTATGTGGTTCACGTGGTATTCTCACTGTATTGTTGAGTGTATCAACTATTTCCTTCCACTCAACACTATAAGCCGCAAAGGCTTGCTTTGGGATAAAGGTGTCGTAGAAATCATTTAATAGTGATTCCATATCTAGCCTCCAGTCAATGTTATCGTAGAGGCGGGGGTAGAGTAGAGAGGCTAAATACTCTACTCCAATAATAGTTCTCGGCCCGTACCCTAGTATATCGCCTATACTCAGCCCTGATGGTATCACGTATATTCTTTTAGACTCGTAGGCGCGTAAACTATGCCATCGTTCGTCTTGTTCGATGACGTTGAGGATCTTGTTTGCGTTACTTATACTCGATACAATTACTATTGCATCTGGATCCCATTCACGGAGAACATTAAAGCTAACTTTAAGTGCAGCTCCATTAGGATATTCTCTTAGGGCTGGATTTATAGCTCCTACGTCCCCTATTATTAGACCCAATAGCGAGCTAGCATATACGGTTAATTCATTACAGTCTCCTAAAATATCTGAGCCGTTGACAACTACTACGCTGGGTTTCTCGGTGCCCTCTACTTCACGAAGAAGGGATTTAATCTGCTCAAGTCTATTTGTAATAAAGGATTCGAGTTTCCCAGCATTATCTTCTCTTCCAGTAACCTTACCTAAGAATTCTATTGTTTCTAATAAATCACTAATACTACTAGTTGATAACTCGGCTACGAGTACTCTGTGTTCCTCTAATTCTTTTATAAGACTAGTATTCACGTAACCATTACTGTAGCCTATATCTACTATGACTAAATCGGGATTAAGTGATAGGATCTCGTCAACCACGTTATTGGTGATAATGTTTTTCTTCACGCTAGCTGGTAGGTATTCATCTAGTACAGTATGATTGTCTACTGCAGCGATTACTCCCCCTGCACCTATAGCATAGAGTATCTCAGCTATTGATGGTGATAAGACAACTATACGTTTAACTGGTTGGCTTAATGTTATTTGTCTACCACTAAAGTCGGTAACCATTATTGTCTCATTGTACGTGCCTATAGGTGTACTAGTCGTAGTAGTTGCGACTGTTTCCGTAGTTAGTGTTTGCTGACTCGTAGTCGTTTTAACTGATGTTAGCGTTG
>CAZWTS010000010.1:0-8723 GCA_964637085.1 uncultured Desulfurococcales archaeon
AATACCGAAATCCTAGAACTAATAGCTGATGAGCTAGGTATTAGCAAAAAAGCTTAACCTAATTCATCTTTTACTCGTATCTTAATGCTACTGCTGGCGGTATTTTTGCTGCCTTATAAGCCGGGAATAACCCGCCTAGAATTCCCACTAACACCACTATGCCCACAGTGTTCAGTATTAGCTCTGATGTTATAGCAGGTGGTGCACTTATGACTATAGTTGATGTTCCAGCATGTATTACGAATCCCTTTGAAGCTAGTATGAATGCCCCAACTGCACCAAGGCTTATCCCTATTCCTCCCCCTATGAGACTCATTACTAGGCTTTCGGCGAGTATCATAAAGAGTACTTGACGGTTAGTGAAACCTACAGCCTTCATTACACCTATTTCTCTTATCCGTTCTATAACGGAGGTTATCATAGTGGCTGCTACACCAGCAATGGCTACGGCGAATGCTGCTAGACTCGTAGAGAATGTTATAAAATCCATTGCGCCAGTAATAGAGTTTATCACCTTAGCTATACCTTGAAATGATATCACATTAATATTGCGATGATACATGTCTCTTATTTTTTCCTCAATGCTTAAGACAAGTCTACTATTATTAACTAATACAAGTATTCCAGTCCATTCATTCATTCCTAGGAGTTTTTTCCCAGCATCAGTACTTAGAAAAACTGTTTGGTCCGGGCTTAAGAAGAATGCTCCCCCAAACTTGTCTAGTATTGCTGCAACAAGTACGTTTACATGTTTCACTTTTACCTTCCCGCCCGGCTCTAACTGGTATATTGTTAAAGTAATTGTATCGCCTACATAGTATACCTGGTTACCATTGTCATCGAATGCTATATCATGTCCTATAACGGCTTTTACAACCTCGCTTTGAGAAGGTATAGTTCCCTCTAATACCTTTATACCAGAGATAGCCTCAAAGATTACATCTATAGCTACCGCATAGACTATAACGTTCTTCTTGTCATTACCAACCCTAACCTCAGCTTGTGTCATGTAGTAGGGCTCAACGCGTTTAACTCCTGGTATTTGTTTTAGGGTATCGATATCCTTCTCGGTTAACTTATAGTTTTCAGTCGACTGTAATATAATTAGGTTCTGTCCAAGTGCTTCTAGTTGACTAGTAACGTAGTTGGAGTATCCTCTTACAACACTAGACATTGTTATTAATGCGAGGGGGCCTATTGCTATACCTATGATCGTCAATACTGCACGGAGTTTTCTCTCAGATAAAGTCTTGGTTGCAAGTCTTAATGCATCAAAAATGAATGAAATGTTCAAGGCGTGATCTCCTCTATTTCACGACTATGCTTTTTGAAATACCGATATATTACAAAGGCTACTATTGCCAGGAATATTGCAACAATAACTACTACAGCGATATGAGTTGGAGTCACTATGCCTGTCCCGGTAGGGGTAGTTGTTGTAGCGTTTATCTCAATTGTTGTTACTGTTAGATTCTTTGAGACTATGTGTAATATGTTGTATTCGTCGCGATAGAGGGCCTCTAACTCAACATTATCGACTTGGTGCTGAAGTTGTAATTCAACGCGGAAAGCAGACTCTGATGCCGGGTCTATATCGCCTATAAATGAGCTCGCTATACGGTTGCCAGCTATTACTCTTACTTCAACGCTTCTAGCACTAGATAATCCATAGTTTACTAGTGTGCCACTAACAACGAGGCTAAGGCCTCGTTGCTCTGCTTTCACATCGCTAGCAAATTCTAGGTCTATGAAGGGCTCTAAGAGTACAGTTGTAGACGTATTGATCATGTATTGATGCCCGGTTACATCACGATAGAGTATTGTGAGCATTATCGGTAGTGAAGAATACTGTATCATTGTACCAGTGGTTCCATAGCTAACGCCTGTGGGATTGTAGCGTAACTCGAACGTTATGTTAACGGGCCTATTTGGAGGGAGCTTTTCAATATATTTCACACCTTGAGCTGGTAGTGCAAGTGGCGATTTTGGTATAAAGTATACATAGACATTGTATATCGGTGATTCTCCATTATTTACTAACTTTATTGTTAGGTTGCTCGTCCCATTAACTACTCGTATAGAACTTGGTGTTTCAACTTCGACGATCTTTGATGAACCGAATATTCTTATGGGTAATGTAAAGTTTATTCTTCTTACATTACCCCAGTGATCTATGAAGTTTAATGTAGCGTTAGCATAGTATATCCCAGTATCCTCTACTAATATGTTTAATGGTAGGGTAAATGTTAGAATATTACCTTCACCGAAACTCTGTACTACACTCTGTCCACCAGCTTGTTGAATTCCCGTAAGAGCCGAGATTACTTCTTGGAGGCTCGGCTGTGCAGCACCTTGTTGTAGCATTGAAGCCGGTATGTTCTCAGTGGCTCCAGGGGCTAATGTTATGGTTGTTTCATTATTTATTGAGCAGTAAATACCTTCAGGTAACTGTACTTCGAGTACTGGGCCGTTCATTGTAGGTATACTATTATCTCGTATTTTAACAGCAAGCAATACGCCGTAGCTACCTGGTTCCGGTGAACCA
The DNA here is from genome assembly GCA_964637085.1 of uncultured Desulfurococcales archaeon. Classification (GTDB taxonomy): domain Archaea; phylum Thermoproteota; class Thermoprotei_A; order Sulfolobales; family WANQ01; genus JALWGO01. Next base: position 2,546 of record CAZWTS010000010.1, read on the forward strand.
CTTACCCATGACGGATCAAGTAGTGTGATAGCATCTCTTAAATTATTTACGAGGATGGTAACATTGTATTCTTCGTGAATTTTTCTTCGAGGCCCGCCAGTCTCGAGTATGTAGTCTGCTATGAGTTTAGCTGTATAAGTACCTGGTTTTACGTCTCCAATACTAATGGTAAATGATGCTGTAAGCGTTGCGAGTGATTGAATAGGTCCTGCTATATAGGTGGTATTTCTACCGTATACTTCTTGGAACCCCTTGGGTAATAATAGTCTTAGTGATACGCCAGATACTTGGTATGGCCAGCGGTTGCTTAAAGTTACCTGGAAGGTTGCGTTCTCTGTATGTGGATATACGGGCCAGTTGTTAGCCCATCCATAGCTTACTAGCTTTAATCCATGTCCACCAGAGTATTCTTCTACACGTAGAGCTATAGGGTACTCTAATGTATAGTCAAAATGCGCTCCATAGACTTTAAACAAGTATTTTACTTCCAAGTTAAAGTATACGAGCCCCTTACTTGTATTGCCTAGATCTAAGTGGAATACTGATGTACATGTACTACCAGAAGCTATGGTTCCACAATAACTGGCATTAGTTAGTGTTCTAACACTCTTGTTTAATGGTATTAGTATTGCTAGAACTCCATTAGCATTATAGCGGCTTGGATTATACAAGATTATTGTTAATGGAGCGTTACGATCGTATTCGAAGACTGTTATTGGGGTCTGTGTACCCCAATACCATTCAACTGGTTCTATTCTAGGCAAGTATTCGGCAAGGCTCTTGACGGGTATGTTGAATTCTATTTTTTGCTTATATATACTCGTAGCAGTATTAGAGCGTAGAATGTAGGTTAACTCTACTTCTATATTATAGAGTCCTGGTGCCACGTTGTCTAGATCTACGTGAATGTTTAATGTACAAGAAGATCCACCGCTAACACCATTTAAGCAGCCTCCATCTACTCCTTTTAAACTAAAACCGTCTGGTAACTTAGGTTTTACATTAATGGTTGTAATGGTTTCAGGTCTTGTATTAGTTAATGTTATAGAAATAACGGCATTATTTGAAGTAGGTAGCAATGGTGCGTATTGTCCCTGGTAGAGAGTTTCTACTCTAGATAATACAAGTATTTCTTCACTTGCATTTAAATGTAATAATATGTTGAACGTCTTGTGGGATTTATAGTAACTTTCGCCAGAACGTATGATAGAGTATACTTCGATTTCTAAGGGGATAGTGTTCTTGGACGCTCTTACATCTACATCGTTTACCGTTAATGACACTATGTCTCCATAGTTAATAGCTCCCGTTAATACTTGTACTGTATAGTTTTTACCATTACTAAATGTTAGTTGTTTATCAAGAGATCGTATTATTACTATGGTATCTGTTATTTGGTCACTATGGAGACTTTGTAATAGGAGTCTTATGGATGCACCATATGTTTCATTGAATATCCTCGGCGCGCTCCACTGAGCATCAACTAATGTTAAGTTTAATACGGGGTTTTCTAATCGTAGGAGTACAGTATAATTATTTTCTATCCATGTAGTTGTACCTTGATCACTTACAAGCATGTTTAGGGTTACTGGTAAGATTATTATGCCCGGACTACTTGTCGTTACATTCAACTGAGGTGTTTCAATTCTAAATGTTTGACCGTAACCATAATTCCCCGTTAATGTTACGTTTACTTCCCTCTTACCTATTAGTGTTGAAAGCTGTGGAGGTAAGTATATTGTAGCAATAACGCTCTGTACTGTAACCGGCTTATCAACCATGAATTCTAAGTATGCTCTCGCATTATATGACGTCGTATATGTTTTTCCACTACTCCAACCACTATCTACTAATTCTGTAACTGGTTCTCCAATAGACGATATATTAATAAGTAATGCTAGGGTCTTGTTGAACGTATGATAAGAGTTATCATCATCAACTATTACGCCATTAACAATTATTTTAGCGGTATATAAGCCGGGTTTAAGGTTTTTGTCAATGCTTATTCCATTGAAGGATACAGTTGTCTGGCTTCCCGAGGATAATCTAATGCCGCTTACAGCAACTTTCCTTGGTGTAAATCCGGGGGGAAGAATGAGTTCCATAGTTGAAGTAGATATGTCGACGACATCATTATTTAATAATACTATATTTAAAGTCTTTGAAGTTGAGCCCGGATAAGCTCTATTATTGTTCCAGTACGCTTCAACTACTTCTATATCGGGTCTCCTATAAATTATTGAGATATTGAACTCGTATTCTCGTGTTGACCAGAACTCAGCACCATTATCTGTACCGAAGATTACTAGCGTTAACTTTACGTGTACGTAGTCCGTATCATTAAGTATTATTCTGTCTGAGCGTATTGTAAAGTAGTCACCATAGTTTACTGGTCCTTGTACTATAGTTATGCTTGTAGCGGAACCATTAGCGAATGTCGTATTCGGTGATTCTATACTTATAATAGCTGTTATAGAGTTAATAGTCTTAGTATCTTTGCTCTGAAATGTGAAGTATAGTCTTGTAAGCCTAGTGTTATTTGATGTTATTAAAGACGTTAAGCCATAATCAATTGTATCTAATAGTATTTTCGGTGCATTTGAGACCATTATGTTAAAGCTTGTAGAGGTATTAGTATCATAAGTTACACCATCATCGGTTCTACCAGTTAGAGTAGCATCAATATAAACTGGGTAGAGTGCTCCAGCCGTAGCATTGGGTAAGATATCAATATTCGTTATGGTTATAGTTGTCCTCTCATTTTCATTTAGAGTTCCTAAATCCTGTCTAACAGTAATTGGCCTGGCAACCAATTGTTTCGGTAATGTAATCTTTAAATGTCCATTAACTATTGTTGCATTTCCTTTATTCTCTAAAACTATGTTTAACGAAACACCCGCACTACCCGGATAGGCGTCCGGACTCCAATAGTAATCTACTACTTCTAGCGTTATATTCGGATACTTAGAGACTTTCACATAGATGCCTGATAGAATTTCTGTTGATGAGGCTATTGAGCCATTAACAATTGTTTTATAATCTATTCTAACCTTAAACTCATAGTCGCCTGGAGTAGTATTATCTAATACATTAATATAATATTTGAAAATTATTACATCGCCATTAGTAATGGTTTCGTATACTGTATCGTTTGCGTCATATGCTGGTGAGCAAGAACTATGTCCTCTTGCAACAGTAAAACCGTCTGGCATTATTAGGCATCCAGTAACATCCTGTATATTGTTTAAACCAACGTATTTTACCTCAACAACTAGCTCTACATTTCGGCTACCTGGGTAAATAGTGTTAGTGTTCGCGGAGGACTGGTAGGAATAGGATTTTAATCGAAAGGATTGTGAATGGGCTAGAATAGAGGTTAAAGGAGTGAGCATGCTTAATGTAATTAATACTATCATGATTATCAAGGACTTCTTCATTGCGCACACCTATTGCCAGTTGTTTTTTCTAGAGTTGTATCTACAGATATAGTTTATAAGCCTTACTTAACTGTGCGTAAAATACACTTTTCGGGATCGGGATCAACCATTTTTATTATAACACCATCACGTAACAAGTAGATTTTCCTAGTACAATTAGCTATCTCGGGATCATGAGTAACAATAATTATGGTTTGACCTTGCTCGTTTAGTTTGAGAAAAGTCTCCATCACAGTTTTCGCTGAAGCTCTATCAAGATTACCAGTAGGCTCGTCTGCTAGTATTATTTCAGGAGATCCTACTATGGCTCTAGCAATTGCTACACGTTGTTGCTGTCCTCCACTTAACTGGTTCGGTCTCTTGTAAAGCCATTTCTTTTCTCCACCAACCGTTAATAGTGCTTTAACTGCTATGGGTATTCTCTTTGAACGTGGTATCCCACGTGCTATTAGCGGTAGTTCGATATTCTCTAAAACAGTTAACCTGTTTATGAGGTTGAATTGTTGGAAAACGAACCCTATTTTACGGTTACGTAGATATGCTAATTTCTTATCATTTAATTTAGATACATCCATACCATTAATTATTATTCTACCCTTAGTTGGCCTATCAAGTAGGCCTATCATGTTTAATAGTGTTGATTTTCCAGAACCACTAGGCCCCATTATTGATATTAATTCGCCTCTCTTTACGCTTAATGTTACGCCACGTAATCCGTATGTTATTACTTCTCCTACTTTGTAGATTTTAACTACTTTCTCTAGTCTTATAACTTCCTCGCGGCTGCTAGGTGCTATTGGCATTGTAGTTTCTCCCTTCTATGTTATTGGGGAGACTGGTAAAGCTTATAAATATATCTACAGATATATTCCTTTGGAAGGAGATAGGATTGTTCACTGATACAGAGTTCCTAAAGGTAAGAGGCTTATTCCGGTACATAATACTATATATATTAGATGAAGAACCACTCCACGGTTACGCAATGATAAAGAAGATAAGAAAGATCTTTGGTAACAGTTATTCTCCGAGTCCCGGCGTACTTTACCCAACACTTCAATTCCTAGAAGAAATGGGACTCATACGCTCATTTACTAAGGGACGTAGAAAAATATACGAGATAACTGAAAGTGGTAGGAAACTCTTAGCAGAACATAGAAGAGAAGTTGAGAACTTCCTTACACGAATAAATAACTTAAGAAAATTTGCTGAAGAAACCGAGCTTGTAAAAATAATTGATATCCTACGCAAAATATATGAAAATGATATTATTGTGCCAAATGATGTAAAGGAGAAGATAAAATATCACGTTAGGGAAATAATATCTTTATTAGATAACTTGTTATCTAATAGGTAGTATAATTTAACGTGCTCAACTATGGTTAACAGATTCCTCCTTACAAGTTGAGAGAATCATTAGTCCCATAGCATATAATATTGCTGTTAGTCTCAACGGTAGTTCGAGGTCTAGGTTCATTAAATACCCACCTATACTCCTACCTGGAATCATTGTCAGTCTCCTTGCAAGGTTCAATAGAGAGGAAATCTTACCTCTGTGTTCTGGAGGAATCACCGCCATAGTATAAGCTGTTAGCAGAGGACTAGCTGCATTCATAAGCACCGATCTTATAATGAATAAGGTTATAGCGATGGCATAGTTATCGATAAAGGTTATTGCAAGTAATAATGGTATGCTAGTTGAGGATACAAGAACATAAGTTCTAAGAGATCCACCGAGTCTTCCACTAATATTTGGTAAATACAGCATCATTAGTGCTAGCAATAATCCCTCAGAACCATAGAGTGTTCCTAAACCACCGCTACCGACATTATATTTTAGAATAAAGTAGTAGTCTATATTATGGATAGACATAGAGGCGCCTAAACCTATAATAGCCTCTGCGAAACCTATACGGACTAGTGTTCCTAGTACTCTTCTAGGGATTTCTCTACGTACTTTTAATTCCCCACGTCTATTCTCTCTACGAACAGCTTCTCTTACTCTATAGAGCATAGTTATAGCTATAGGCGTAGATATAGATGTCAAAAGTATTGTATACCTGTAAGCTGTAAGCCTATCGAGTAATCCACTACTTATTACTATGGTGGGAACCCATCCAAGATAGGCGCCAATGGCGTTGCCAATACTACTCAGTGCCATGAGGTAGGAATAACCATAACGATACTCTTTTACTCTTACGATATGGCTTACGAGTACATCGAAAGATATCCAGACTAATGAACCTGAAAAACCCATTATGGCTGCCGAAATATAAATTAATGAGAAATCGCCAGTACCCATCAGTAATAATGCTATAAGCCTCATTATCAATGAAGTATAAATTAATGGTTTAGACCCAAGCTTATCAATAAACCATCCACTTACACCGATAGATATAAGACTTGAGAAAGAATTCACGCTTCCGAGAAACCCGTATTCTAGGGGAGTAAATCCTAGTTCTCTAAGATACGGTGCTACAACAACCCAGTAGAGAGACATGAATATGGGATCAACTATACTGTATACCAAGAGTCTCCGGGGAATCTTGGGAATATAAATCCCGATCATAACGCCTGACTCCCATATTAGGTGAAGTCTTCGTTCTCTAAACTATGCAGCAGGTAGGGGGCTGGTCCTCGAAACCATCCTTGGCCTCAGTGTACAGTTTATATTTAATATTTTTACTACCATACGGGTTAGGAGTCTATAGAAATTATAATTAGGAGCCTTAAGGAGGGCCTCA
>CAZWTS010000011.1:0-9034 GCA_964637085.1 uncultured Desulfurococcales archaeon
TTCAAGAATTTTTAAAAGAAATACATAGTGATTTAATACGAAGTCCCTTTACACCACAGCCAGTATTAGATTATTTATTGCAAAGAGAATTAGAAATATCAATGCTTAGAACAATCCTATGGAGCATATGGAATAAAGTACCAAAAGAACTAGTAGATCCATTATTGAGAGGTGTTGGTAGTGAAGGCTAGGAAAACCAATGTAGTTGTTATAGGATCTGAGGCTTTTACAACAGCGTTTAGAATAATAGGGATAGAGAACACAATAGAAGTAAAAGGTATTGGAAAAACAGAGATTCAGGAGGTAATTAATACTATTAGAGGATTAATTGAAGAAGGAAAAGCTTCTATATTTATAGTTGAGGAGGAATACCTCTCCGTTGTTGAAAATATTATGGAGGAATTAAAATACTCAGTTTTCCCTATTTTCATATCCCTCCCTGGTCCTACTCGAATTAGAATACATGATCCCAAATCGTATTACTTGAATAAAATAAAAGGTGTGTTAGGTATAAGTATAGAAATATGATCATAACACTCAAGGTGCCCAGTCTTGGTAGTAGGTAAAATATGGAGGATTTCAGGCCCCCTAGTAATCGCGGAAAACATGAGTGGCTCAATGGTATACGAAGTAGTTAGAGTAGGCAATGAAGGGTTAATAGGGGAAATAATAGGTCTTGAAGGAGATAGAGCAATAATACAAGTATATGAGGATACAAGCGGCTTAACTGTAGGAGAAAAAGTTGAGGGTACTGGAAATCCATTAGTAGCAGAACTAGGTCCAGGCCTAATAGGCGCCATATATGATGGTCTGCAACGTCCTCTAACCCGCTTAGAAGAGTTAACGGGTTCTTTCATTAAGAGAGGCGTAAGCCTACCTTCGCTACCGAGGGATAAGAAATGGCCATTTAAACCAGTAGTAAAACCCGGTGATATAGTGGGTCCTGGAGACATTATAGGGGTAGTACAAGAGACATCATTAATCGAACATAAAATAATGGTTCCCCCCGGAGTTAAGGGAGAAATAAAATGGATAGCACCAGAAGGAGATTACACTATAGAAGAGAAGATAATAACTCTTCGTACAGGGGAAGGTGATAAAGACCTAACAATGTTACAGAAATGGCCTGTACGTAAACCTAGACCCTATATTAGAAAAGTAGATCCAACAGAACTACTCGTTACTGGTCAAAGGGTCTTGGATTACATGTTTCCACTAGCAAAAGGTGGTAAAGCGGCTATACCCGGAGGATTCGGTACAGGGAAGACAGTTACACTACAACAACTAGCTAAATGGTCTGACGCTCACATAAACATCTATGTTGGTTGTGGAGAACGTGGAAACGAGATGGCAGACGCGCTTCACAGTTTTAGAAAACTGATAGAACCTAGAAGCGGTAGACCATTAATGGAGAAGGCGGTATTCATAGCAAATACCAGTAACATGCCGGTAGCCGCTAGAGAAACAAGCGTTTTCATCGGTGTAACTATAGGTGAATACTTCCGCGATATGGGTTACGATGTATTAATGGTCGCAGACTCTACTTCACGTTGGGCGGAGGCTATGAGAGAAATAAGTGGACGTTTAGAGGAGATGCCCGGTGAAGAAGGATTCCCAGCATATCTCGGTTCCCGTTTAGCAGAATTCTATGAACGCTCTGGTAGAGTAGTAGCACTCGGAAGCCCCGAGAGAATGGGATCCCTATCTATTGCTGGTGCCGTTAGTCCGCCGGGAGCCGACTTTAGCGAACCGGTAACGCAGAATACGTTAAGATATGTAAGAGTATTCTGGGCACTTGACGTAGCACTCGCTAATCGTAGACACTTCCCCGCTATAAATTGGTTGATAAGTTATAGCTTGTATATTGATGCAGTAGCAGAGTGGTGGCGCAGAACCGTGAATGAAGACTGGAAGAGTCTACGCGAGGAGGCAATGAGGATACTTCAGAAGGAAGCAGAACTAATTGAAATAGTCCGTCTAGTCGGCACTGAAGCCTTACCAGAAGAGGATAAGCTAGTTCTAGAAGTTGCAAGAATGATACGTGAGGACTTCCTACAACAAAACGCTTTTCATGAAATAGACACGTATTGTCCCCCACTAAAGGCTCACTACATGATGAAGTCAATAATAATGTTCTATAGAAGAGGCAAAGAAGCAATAGAAGTAGGAGTACCAGTGGAGAAGATAAGAAAACTGCCAGTAAGGGAGAAAATAGCCCGTATGAAAGAAATACCTAATGAAGGATTCGAATCACAATTCACGATAATATGGAATCAAATTAATCGCGAATTTGATGAACTAATAAAAGAGGTGCAGATTAGTGGCTGAGCTTGAATCCGTACCCGAAAAGGAATTCATAATAAGAGAAACAACTGGACTAACAAGTGCTCGAGGCTCATTACTGTTTGTTAAAAGTGTTCCTGGTGTAAAATACGGAGAAATAGTTGACGTTGAATTAGAGACTGGTGAAAGGAGACTCGGTCAAGTAATAGATGTTAGTAAAGAAGTTACTGTAATCCAAGTCTTTGGAGGAGTAAGCGAAGTAAATTTAACAGCTTCACGTGTAAGATTCAAGGGAGAGACGCTAAAGATACCTGTATCAATTGATATGTTGGGCAGGATATTTGATGGAATGGCTAGACCGTTAGATGGAGGACCTGAGATAGTACCAGAGGACTACATGGATATTCATGGCTCACCAATAAACCCTGCATCCCGAATGCCACCATCAGAATTCATAGAAACAGGTATATCAGCTATAGATGGTATGAACTCGCTGGTACGTGGTCAGAAACTTCCGATATTCAGTGGTTCGGGCTTACCCCACAATCGTATAGCAGCCCAAATAGTTAGGCAAGCAAGAGTTAGAGGAGAGGGTGAGAGGTTCTCGGTAGTCTTCGCAGCTATAGGCGTTACTTTCGATGATGCCAGATTCTTTATTGAGAACTTTAGGAGAACTGGTGCTATGGAGCGTACGGTAGCATTCATAAATACGGCTTCAGACCCTGTTATCGAGCGTATAGCGGTTCCTAGGGTTGCGTTAACTGTAGCCGAATTCCTAGCGTGGAAATACGATATGCATGTACTAGTTATATTAACCGATATGACTAACTATTGTGAAGCTCTTAGGGAACTAAGTGCTGCAAGAGAAGAAGTACCTGGGCGTAGAGGTTATCCTGGATACATGTACACCGATCTTGCTACAATATATGAGCGTGCTGGTAGGATATGGGGTAAGAAAGGTAGTGTAACACAAATGCCCATACTGACAATGCCCAATGACGATATAACGCATCCAATACCAGACTTAACAGGCTATATCACAGAAGGACAACTAGTACTTTCAAGAGACCTGCACAGAAAGGGCATATACCCGCCCTTCGACGTATTACTTTCTCTCTCACGTCTAATGAAGGACGGTATAGGTCCTGGTAAAACTAGAGAGGATCACCGAGACGTCTTCATGCAACTGTATGCAGCATATGCCGAAGGACTTCACGCAAGAGAGCTTTCAATCATAGTTGGAGCTGAAAGCCTCAGTGAAAGAGAGAGAAAATACCTAACATTTGCTGATAGATTCGAGAGAGAATTCATAAGACAAGGTGAGTACGAACGGAGAACCATTGAACAAACACTAGACCTTGCATGGGAGCTCCTAGCAATCCTCCCAGAAGAGGAACTAAAACAGATAAGGAGCCACATAATAAAGAAATACCATCCCAAATATCGTAAACGTGAAGACAAAGGCTAATGGAAATGTCGTCGCAACAAATACTAAAGGTTCGTCCGACAAAAATAGAACTAATAAGACTTCGCCGCCGTTTAAAACTAGCTAAGAGAATACATAGAATTCTCCGCGAACGATTAACAATACTAGTCGCAGAATTTCTTAATAGTGTAAGACAGGTAGTTGATGAAAGAAGAGAATTGATAAAATTATTAGAGAAAGGTTATGCTAATGAGTCCCTTATAAGGATGTTCCATAGCTCAGGAGAGCTGGAAAATATTGCAAGGACATCACCTAAATTATTAAACGTCTATGTTGCAACAAAGAACATTATGGGTGTACGAACACCCTTCATCGATTATAGGAGGGTCGAGGAATACGAGGAATTAAAAATACCAGTATCATTAGGGCTCACAAGTATACCCTTAGAGGTAACGAGGAAGATATTTGCAGAAATATTAGAGAAAGCCCTAGAACTAGCAGAGCATGAGAAAACTCTAGATCTTCTAAGCAAGGAGATAATGAGGACTAGAAGACGTGTCAATATACTAGAACACGTAATAATACCCAGACTTGAAGCCACAATTAAATATCTCGAAATGATGTTTGACGAGCGTGAAAGAGAGGAGAAGACTAGGCTTAAGAGGGTTAAAGCAGTATTAAGTAGGAGAAGGAAAGAGTGACACTATGAAACTCGAGAAAGAAGCCGGTCGCCTCGAGGAGTATTTAAAGAAGGAGCTAAGGTTAGTGAACCTACACTTACCCTATAAGAGGCGCAGTCTTGAAGAACTCCTTAGAGAAGACTTCCCACATATTATTTTACGAGACGGATCAACGCATTATTTCAAACGTAAGGAACTGGAATTGCTGGCATCACTTATACCGAGAGAGTTGTGGAGCGAACTTAAGTTGCCAATATTATTAGAAGTAAGCCCTGAATACGGGGAAGGTGCCGTAATTATCAAAGGTAGGGTTGAATCATTAATTGTATCGAAAATACTTGAGATTGAATGGAAAGAGGAATCACATCTCATCATTTATAGGCCTCAAGTATCTATTTTAAGACGTAAGCTACCCACTACCACGCAATATGTCTTCTCCTTAAGACTTCTATCAGAAACTTAGAACACTTTTAGAGAGTTTAATTTTTAAGCAAGTATCTGTTCATAACTAGCCGGGTTTGAGGGATGAGTATTTAGCGAGAAATTAAAGGTAACGCGTAGGCAGCTAAAGGAGATATTAAAGGAGCTTAAGACATGGACTGCTCCAGCAACGGTATTGTTAAGCTTGTATATACCTCCAGGTAGACCTATAAGTGACGTAATGAATCTATTAAGACAAGAGCTCTCTATTACAGATAATATTAAGTTAAAGAGAACCAAAGATGCTGTCCAACGAGCTCTATCAGCGGCTATGGATAGATTGTCAAAAATACCAAAAGTACCAGATACGGGCTTAGTTATATTCTGTGGCGAAGATATGCAGACTAGAGACTTTATATGCTATGTATTCTCACCGCCAGATCCAGTACCAGTATTCTTCTATAGAACGGATAAATGGTTCCACACGGAATTCCTTGAGGAAATGGTTGAGGAACGTGAAGCCTTCGGAATACTTATAATCGAAAGAGATGCTGCAACCATAGGTCTACTTCAGGGGACTAGACTAAAAGTACTAGAAGAACTTGAGGGGTATGTACCCGGAAAGCATCATAAAGGAGGACAAAGTCAGAGACGTTATGACAGAATTATTGAGCAATTAGTAGATGAATTCTTTAAGAGAGTAGGCGAACACGCGAAGAAACACTTTCTCCCATTACTTGAGAAAGGCGTATTGAAGGGGATAATTGTCGGAGGACCAGGTTACGCTAAACAAGACTTCGTTAAAGGCGATTATTTAGAATATAGGTTAAAGAAAAAGGTTCTCCCACAACTAATAGATGTATCATATCAAGGTGAAGCAGGTCTTAGAGAACTGGTAATGAAGGCCTATGATATAATACAGGGGCAAATGTATGTTGAAGCATTAAAGGCTGTTGAAGAATTTAAATACCATTTAGCAAAAGACGATGGTCTCGCTGTTTATGGAGAAGAGGAAGTATTGCAAGCATTGAAAATGGGTGCACTAAAAGCATTAATAATTGACGAAGATAGAATAGACGCGGAGAGGTTGGCAGAGGAGGCGAAAAAATATGGTGCAAAAGTATACTTCATAAGCGATGATATACCGGAGGGAGAATGGATAAAGAAGACATTTGGAGGAATAGTAGGGATATTAAGATTTAGGTTAGGATAATATCTTTGGAGGAAATAGAACAAGTTTTTATAAAGACACTTCGTAGCCGAAAGCTTTACTATAATCTATTACTCGTAGTAGTTATTGTAGTCTCTGTAATGATAATATACATGCTCGTAATGCATGTTAACATAAACCTATTGTTAAGTGTTAATCCGATAATGTTATTGTTTGCAATGATGCTATACGGTTCATCCAATGTTATCGATGCTGTGAGGCTGAAAATTCTCTTCAAAAATGTTGGCTATAATATGAGTATAATTGATGCATTAAAAGCTAGAGTTATGGGGAATATAGTCGCTATCGCTACTCCGTCTTCCATCGGGGGGGAGCCAGTAAGAGCACTAATACTAGCATCATACGGTATAAGATTATCGCGAGCGATAGCAGTAACACTGTTCGAAGATTACTGGGATATAATAATCATAAACATACCAGCATTAATCTTAGCTTCAATGAGACTACCATTAACAATATTTGTTCTCTTATCATCTATATATAATGTAGTTGCGTGGAATACTTTATTTCTAGCCGTAAGAAAGGAGGGTGTAAGAAAATTTATCCAAAAACTTAGGAACAAATCTTTTGGTTTTATAAAGAAATTCTTTGATATAGTATTAATAATGGTGGGCTCGGTTAGACACGTATCGACGTCTCTTACAGTAAGAGCAGCAGTCAAAGTTATAATTATTACAATTATAAAGTACATTGTAATATATTCCGCTTTCTTCATAGCAGCTTATAGCGTAGGTAAAGTAGGGATAGAAGAGATTTTTGAAGCACTAGTATTCTACAACGCTATGGGTCCTGTTCCAACACCTGGAGCGGCTGGAGGAGCAGAATACGGTTTAAGTATAGTCCTATCACCTGAGCAAGTTATTGTTGTTAGGGCAGTAGCATTCTTCGTTACAATAATATTAGGATTACCTATTCTCATATTATATCTTAGAGGTTTTAGAGAGAAATCTACTACAAATATCGATGTAACGACATCCTTTGCATCCACGTAGACCGCTAATAACATTAGGGAAATCCTCGAGAACTAATTTATCCCCGGGCACACATTTTCTTAAACCATGTATGCAGTTAAAGTAAATAGTCTTTGGAGGTTTCTCACTCATTCTTTCCGGATATACTTGGAAAACACTGTAATCCCTTATTGTTAACCCGTGATTATAATCCACGTATTCTATTAACTCACTCAAATAATCAGGTAAAGATTCAATAACAAGCCTAGGTGTATAGAATGGTATTAGTGAAAGTATTATTATCTCGCGGTTCTCCGAAGACAATCTCTTCAACCTAGCATTGGATTTCAATAATAATAATGTTTTATAGAGTTTTCCTACTATTGGTGCTGGCAGTCTTAAACCCATTTCCTTAAGCTCTTTATAAGTATCAATAAGACTCTTAGGGCTCCCGAAGACTAGTTTAGTGTACAATTTGAAGCTCTTCTCAGGTAATCCGATGTATTCGATGAAAGCATAAGTTGTTGTGGCAGCAGCCCCGAGTACTAGTAATTTATTGTCGAAGAAAGCTATGTCAACTTCTCCTTTACCCTGCACCAAGTTTCCTGGGAGAGTTATACCTGATTCTAGGAGTTCCCTTCTACTATATGTAAGAAATCCGTTAATACCTAGTATGGGATAAAACCCCATTCTCTTAGCAATGCTCATGAATGCTAATGCCAGTGCCTTCTCATTGCACCAAAATGTTCCCTCTTTAATAAATGTAGTCAAGAATCCCCCCTAATGGGAAGTGCCTATTTGTTTAAAAACATTATCTTCACGTAAGGAGTAAGCTGTGGGGGTCTTAATTATGATAACCGTTACTGTTTATACATCACTGGATATAGGTATAGAGGAAGTGGAAGTTAAAGCCAAGGAATTAGCACTTTTGTTATCATATTATACTGGTAAAGGGGTAGACCTTAATATAGTAATATTGCCTCTATCTTCGAGTGAACTTATATGGCCCTCGGTACGTGTAAATGACGTCTTCTTTAATATTCTTGACGTATCGGAAATAGTAGCTAAAGTATTATTAAGCGAAAGCACGTATCAACCGTTATTATATGATAATATGCACGTGGCATCTATCGCTTAATATAGTATTCTAAAGTGTGAAAGCGTTACGTGCTACTTTCAGCTCCCTTGCTAAACAAGTGAGTATATTTTGCGATAGGGCAACTCTCCCAGTACTTGATACATGTTAGTGCTTCGTGTTTGGTTAGTAATCTTCCTAGTATCTCGCACTTAGCTATGTAGTATCCTCCATAACTCAGCAATTGATAGTAGGGGCAATCAGATTTCAATGGACGTTCTAAGTAGTGAATTGGTGGATATGGTTTCAATTCTTTCTTAATCGTATCTCCAAAGTACTCTAGACTTTTTTGTTGACCCTCATCCTTTTCGACATAATATCGACAAGTCTTGTATTCCTCCTTACTTAAACACCTACTGGGATTAACCACAGTAGATGAAGGTTTAGGAAGCTTAGGAGATGTACAGAGCCCGTTCTGGTAATATGGACACGGCATATTAGGTCTCCGTATTGACTACCTTATTCTTCTGTCTAGATAAAAGGTTATTTCCGGTAAAAAGATATCTTAGACATTAAGCATCTCATTGAAAGGAAAAAGATGTTACTGGCATCCTAGGAGTGCTCTGATTTGTTTAAGTGTATTTTCCTTTGTTAACACTTCCTCTTCTAGTTCCTTTACTCTATTTTCTAATTCCTTTATTTTCCTCTCTAATTCTTCTGTTCTCTTAGCTTTCTCTTCGTAATCCTTTAGCTTTCTCCTTAGCTCACTATTTTCTTTTTCTAATTCTCTTAAAGTTTCTTCGAATTCCTTTATTCTTTCTTGTATCTCCTCCGCTGTAATTGTTTCTTTGAGTTTTTTCCTCAATTCTTCATTTTCTTTTTCTAATTCCTTTATTCTCTCTTTCAATTTTCTCAGTTCTTCCTCCGCGTTCTTGAGGCGTTCATATTCTTCTAATGTTAGGTTTACAC
>CAZWTS010000012.1:0-3232 GCA_964637085.1 uncultured Desulfurococcales archaeon
AGATAATATTTTTTCATATACTTCGCGTGTGTGAGAGATTATTCTATAATCGGACCTAGGCACTCTAATAACGTAATGTGTTGATCCATCAGGCAACCATACGGTGTTTATACCCAATATCCTCGCAGGATGAAGCACTAGCGTTGCAAGTTGACGTACATCATTAGATTTTGGTACTACTTTAACACGTATATTTAATTTAGATGAAAGTGCACGAGACAATTTTCCTAGTTCGTGTGGTGGTATTTTCCGTTTAAAGGACAATACTATCACTAATATATTGTCCTCTCTATAGGATTTATGGTATTCCGCATCCTTTAGATACCTCACACCAGATTCCTCTAATTCTATTAAAGCTTTCATAACATCTACTTCATATTCCTTCACTCGCCCTGAGTCTACTAGAAACTGACAGCGAGGACATAGGATACCACTCTTTACACATATATAATCTAATGGTATTTTTACCAAGACTCTAACCTCGTTATCACACTATTATTGTAAGCCTTGTACTTCTTAGACGTGGAGAGCTAAAATTCTTAACTCTAGCTATGGGAGGAAAGAAATATATTTCCTAATATGTATTTCTGGTGCATGGGTCTTAAAAGGGGGGATAGCTCGTAGCTAGGTGAATATACATGCCAGTAAAGGATCCAGCAAAAGTTGAAATAGTAATAAATCGTGCACTAAAGAGACTAGTCTGTAGAAACTGTGGTGCATTAAATCCTTGGGGGGCCACCAAGTGTAGACGCTGCAGAAGTAGGAATCTTAGACCAAAGCGTATCGAGAAGGGGCTGAAACGAGGTTAAAGCTTTAATCCTAGTTCCCTTAACCTTGCAATAATCATGCTTCTCTCGTCCTGTGGGAAATAGCCCAAGTGTTGCCATAATATTCTCTGATTTATTCGGTATCCTTTTTTATTTAATAATTCTATTATTTCAACTATCTTCTCGTAATCTTCTGGTGCACCAGCTCGTGCTTTAAGCAATAGATAATCCTCAACGTGTATCATCTTTATCTCTATGTTTCTTAATTTTTTCTTATGAGCCTCTGATAATATTTCGGGAGGTATGTAAAAGTCATAGATATTCTCATATAATTCAACAACTATATCTCCTTCACTAGTATTTATGATAAGACGAGGAGTACCTATATCTGTAAAACCAAATCCCCATCTCCTTTCTTCGGCAATACTACGTATTGACTCTTCCTCCATAAAGGGACTAGTATTAGTTATAAATAAATCCACATCACCATCAAAACGCTTACTTTTTAATTCAAGATATACTACTGTATCACCTATTATGACATAATCATATCCCAAGTCAGCTATTTCTTTTAACACTTTAACCAATGATTGCAACGTATACGGCAAGCACTTCTCTACCTCCACGCCAGGTATTTATTATTCTGATATTATAAAATATGTAGATAAACAAAAATAGACCCCTAATACTCTATTAATGTCGGAGCCGGGGTGGCCGAGCGGTCAAAGGCGGCGGGCTGCAGTGGCCATTAAGGCCGCCCATCAGAAACCCGTTTAAGCCCGGGTTCGAATCCCGGCCCCGGCTCCATATATTTAATTAACATTACTATTCTAATCACCCACTAACCATCTTTACCGATGCTTCTACCATAGCATTTATATAATTCGTTATATCACTTAGTGATCCTGTCCCCCCTACAATGCTTTCTAAGAAATCTATTCCGCCAAGCATTGATATTATTCCTATTAAGATTATAATACCGCTCAATATGCTTAGAACTGTTATTGGAAAGGCTTCCTCCTTTATTTTTCCTATTAGGTTAACTGGTCTCGGTGGAACTAACAATGTCACTATGAGTTTCATGTATCCGAGTATGCTTATTGCAGTTGATAATATGAGAATTATTGCAAATAAAGCTAGTCCACTATTTATTAATGCATTGTATATTAGTAATTTACTGAAGAATCCTCCGAGTGGTGGTACGCCGAGTAGATGCAGTAGTCCGAGAACCGTTAATGCTGTTGTAACGGGTGCTAATTTACCAAGCCCCCTCATTAGATTTATATTCCTAGTATTTGCTGCACGAATATATACTCCAGAAGCCATGAAGAGAAGAGTCTTCCCAAACGAGTGATTTATTGTATGTAACACTACCCCTGTAATTGCCATAGAAACCATTACATTACTCACTCCCTTTAATCCCACTCCTAATCCCATAAATATTATACCTAGATGAGCTATTGTAGAATATGCAAGCAAACGCTTAATATCGTCTTGAATAACCATTACTAGGGAACCCAGAATAGCTGAAATAGCACCCAACGCTAAAATTACTATTAGTATCGCATCCCTTAGGCTCACACCCCCTACACTAACATCAAGGGTAGAATTGGGGCCAAATATGGTGTACATGAAGCGTAATGTAGCATAAGCCCCCATTTTGACGACCAGACCCGAAAGTGCCGCTGATACAGGAGTCGGGGCCTCGGGGTGTGCATCTGGAAGCCAGAAGTGATTGGGAAATACTGCTGATTTAAACGTGAAAGCCCAGAGGGCTAACGCTAAAGCTATTGCTGAAGCAATAAACATGTTTCCGTATCCAGTACCGCTCATATTTGTTAAGAAACCATAAGCTGGTGCTAATGATGTAGCAAGCCATGGCCGTGCCTTTAATGCTAGATCAGCCATGTTCACGGTTCCATAGGTACCATAAATAAAGACCACTGAGAGAAAATACATAGTAGTAGCAGTTGCACCTACAATAGAGTATTTTATAGCTGCCTCAATAGCTTCGTGTTTAGATCTATAAAATGATACTAAACCATAAGCCGCTATAGCTAGTACCTCTATCATTACAAATAAGTTAAATATATCACCAGTATATACTATACCAAGCATACCTGTTTCTAAGAGTAAGAGTAATGTATAATACCATTCAACACCGTCTTCATTACGCATATACCACCAGCTGTATAATACTACTAGAACCATATCAATAGCTACAAGAAGTCCTAAGACACTACTCAAACCGTCAATTTCGTATACTATACCAAGCGGGCCTGGCCAACCTCCAAACAAGTATACTAAAGGACTACTGTAGACATAATTCACTAAGTAGAAATTAACAAATGCAAAAAATAATACTACAACACTAAATATAAAAGCATATAGGTGGTAGAACCACTTCTTCTTTACTACAAGTGATATTAATGGTAATAGGAATGACGCTATTGTTAATATTAATG
>CAZWTS010000013.1:0-2616 GCA_964637085.1 uncultured Desulfurococcales archaeon
CCTATCATCGAGATGATTGTGGCTCGCTGCTTGTCAAGGGATTATCAGATAATAGGTTTATCTGCAACTATAGGTAATCCCGGAGAATTAGCTGAATGGTTGAAAGCTAAACTAGTAGTATCTAATTGGAGGCCCGTTAAACTAGTTGAGG
Organism: uncultured Desulfurococcales archaeon; assembly: GCA_964637085.1. GTDB lineage: Archaea > Thermoproteota > Thermoprotei_A > Sulfolobales > WANQ01 > JALWGO01. The sequence goes on from CAZWTS010000013.1 coordinate 152, forward strand.
GAGCTTTCGATAAACGCGGTTACAAGATCTATTTCTCAGATGGCCGTATAGAAGAAGTAGAGCTATTTACGGGTAATGCTTTCATAGATCTCACTTTATCAAGTATTGTTTCTGGGATTCAAGTACTAGCATTTATACATAACCGTAGATTAGTTGAACGCTATGCTGAGAAAACGGGAGCCCACTTATACCGTTATCTAAGCAGTGATGATAGGATTAAACTAAAACTCTTTGCCGAGAGGATAGAGGATGAGTTAAGCTCTAAACATGAAGTAGAAAAACTTAAACCCTTAATTGAAAAAGGAGTAGGATTCCATCATGCAGGCCTATCTCATCGGGCTAGAAGACTAGTAGAAGAAGCCTTCCGACAAAGATTGTTGAAAGCGCTTTACGCTACACCTACTCTTGCAGCTGGAGTAAATCTTCCAGCGAGGAGAGTTTTAGTTTCAATAAGAAGATATGAGCCTAGGCTTAAGAGAACCACTCGCATAAAAATATTAGAGTATAAGCAAATGGCTGGTAGAGCTGGTAGACCCCAATACGATGATCTAGGGGAAGCAATAATAGTAGACGAGTATAAGGCTAGAGAGGCATTCAATAGATATATTAACCGTGCTCCAGAAGCAATACGCTCTGCTCTAAATAATGAGCGTGCTATGAGGATATATACACTAGCTCTTATCGCTAGCGGGGAAGCATCAACAGTAAGCGAGATAATTGGAGTATTTTCTCAGACACTATACTATAGGCAGGAGGGTTCTTTTTCGTATCGTACACTCGAGAATACTGTTAATGAAGTAATAAATGATTTAATAGAGTGGAAAATGATTGTAGAAAAAGACAATGAACTAAAACCAACATTACTGGGTAGAACAGTTACAGCTACATACCTAGACCCCTTATCTGCTAGGATGGTTATACTAGACTTATCATTAAAGCATGATAAACAGCTCTCCGAAGAATACTACCTCCACCTAGCAGCAATGACACCCGACTACGCTAGAAGTAGACCATACTTCTCTAAAAGCGATGAAGACTTAGAATATGATGCATATGAAGATGTGGGTAGGGGATTGATACCTAAGCCCCCCGACGAATATGAGGCCGAGGAAATATGGCTTCAAGCATATAAGGCTATGAGGATACTCCGCGACTGGATAGAAGAGAAGCATGAAGACTACATAACATACCGCTACAATATAGGCTCGGGAGACCTCTATAATATGAAGGAAACTATGGCTTGGATAACGAGTGCTCTAGCCAGAATACTTGGCGCGGTAAAACTCTACGGGCATAGCGAGGCGTATAGGAGGCTCAGTAAACGAGTAGAGCACGGTGTAAAAGAGGACTTGCTAGAACTAGTTGAAATAAGAGGTATAGGTAGAGTAAGAGCGAGGCAACTAGCAAGTATAGGTGTAAGAACACCAGAGCAACTCGTAGTAACGCCTAAGAAGATATTACTATCACTTCACGGATTTGGAGAAAAACTAGTGGATGAAATCTATAGAAACGCCGAAGAATACTTGAGGAAACGGAGGGAGAAGTATTAATTATATATTATGGTATAAATGGTATCAATATACTCTTTTATCGTAGTCTTTTTATCCTAGTCTTCAAAACTTCTAGTGGTTGGTGATATTAGATGAGGCTATGGGAAATAGCCCGTAAGCCACGATACGTGTTAACGAAGAGAGCGCTCTTAACATATGCTAGGAGCTTGTTCCGTGAAAGCGGTGAAAGAGTAATACCAGTAGTAAAGGATACAAGAAACAATAGATTAGTAGGTTATTTGACATGGATAGAAGCAATTATGGTTACTAGTCAGAAAAGCAATATGACGGTAGGAGAAGTTGTTAGAGATAAACCAGTACTAGTACGTGATATGGATATACGTGAAGCCTACGAGAGAATGGTTGAGGAAAAAGTATGGGGTGCACCAGTAGTAAATAACTTGCAGGAAGAGAGGCTTGAAGCCGTTGTAACTATGAGGGATATTATAAAAGCATTGAGGGATCAAGGTATTTCACCTAAAGCAGAAAGTGTAGCAGAAGTAATGACGAAGGAAGGACTAGAAGAAATGCTAGTAACACCAGATGAGAGAGTAAACCGCGTATGGAGTAAATTCGTCTATAAGGCACTACCAGCAGTAATAGTAGTACGCAGTAAGGAAGAACCAATACCAGTAGGCATTGCTACGCCAAAAGACTTCGTTGATAGTGGCAGATGGTTCTTCCACCGTGAAAGCGAATCACACATAGTTAGCCCAGCTAAAATTAAACGCATTATGACTCGTGGTGTAATAGTAGCTACACCAGATACACCAGTAGACGTTGTAGCAGATATAATGATAAAGCATGACTTCACTCTCTTACCAGTAGTAGATGAAAAAGGCCACGTAATTGGTGTTGTAACTCAAGCAGACATAGCGAGAGCATATCTAGAAGGAGCAAAGCCTGGTAGAGTAC
>CAZWTS010000014.1:0-5628 GCA_964637085.1 uncultured Desulfurococcales archaeon
ACTATACTTTGTATTTTATATGGGTACCAGAGTATCTTGGAACCCAGGGACTTTTTTCTGTTAGAGAAAAATTATTGAAACTCATTAGAGCAGCTGTAAACCTCGATATGGTTGGTGCTAAACCAGACGTAACTGGATCCGTACTCCATCATATAAATTCCTCTATCGGTGAACCCTCATATCTTGACGCATTGTTGGAAAAAGCCATATATATTGTATTGTCATCGCCTTCAACATATTCTTCTCTCAGTAAGACTATTACGGTGAGATACGATCATGTGCCATATGAGGGAGGCAGTGATCACGACGTATTTATCTCGTATGGTATACCCGCATCAATGCTTAATCAATGGCCGGATAAATTCTATCATACAGATATGGATGACATAGAGAACATTGACCCCGTACTCCTAACTAAAATAAGTGTTGCTGCACTTAGTACTTTATATTTTATATCAACGATTAACAGCACAGATGATAGCAAACAAGAGTATCTTCTACAAACAGTTTATGACTACTATAACATTATGATTAACGAAAGAATGTTTACGCTTAGCGAAAAAGAGCTCCAGTTAAGAGAGAAAATAGAGAACATCCTAGTTAACCAGTTATCCAGAGTTTTCGACAAAATCGAAGAGCACTTCGATAACACTAATGCTAAGAAATACAAAGAATATTTTACGTTGAGAGCTAAGCGAGTACAAGGATCCTATAAATCCAATACTCCGCGTCCACGCAGGTTATTCCACGGAATACTTAGTATTAGAGCATTTTATGACAAGTATAGAGATAAAGTACTGAAATTATTGGAACTAGTTGAAAAGAATAATAAGTATACAACCGTGCTGCTTAGAGAAGCATTACACTTAGCTAATGGAGAGAGAACTATTGATGAAATCTATGATATGCTGGTTGCTGAATATGGGATAGATAGCATTGATAAAAGTGATTTAGAAAGATTTTACCGAATCCTAGAGTCTATGGAGCTTGTAGCTCTTAGCTAATACTTTATAATAGCTTGTCTGAATATTTTTTAGCGCATTCTTCGTACTCTTTTAACAACTTCTCTAACATTTCTGTTACCAGCTTGACTATTGCTTCCTTATCCGCCATGAACTCCTTGTGCTCCAGTCTCATACCATTACAACACTCATTTCTATATTCATTTCGTTTCTCTTTATCTAATAGTATTAATGAGAGTTTGCGGAGCCTACTATCACATGGGTGTAATAGTATTCTCCTCACATAACCGTATTTCACTAAGTATTTTTCTACCGCTTTCACAACATTGCCTTTAACTAATGGTTCGAAGACAAAATCATATACCCCGCTGTCTTTATTGCTCATTAATAGTCGAGCCATACTTTACCCCATATCACTCACTCTCTATGTTCATTTTTAAACATTTACTCCAGAAATACATAGATGCACTATACTAACTGAAGCTGACATAGGGTTTAAGAAATGCCTAAGAGATTTTGTGTGATATGTGGTGCAGAAGAATCTGAAGATAACCCGATAATTGACGGATTATGCCTAAACTGTCTATTGAAAGAGAGGAAAATATTTAATATACCGTCTATGATTAAGGTCAATTATTGTAAAGTATGTGGAGCAGTACAGCTACACGGAAAGTGGACTGAGCCTCTAGACTTTACTAGTGCTGTAATAAGAGTCCTTGAGAGCTATCTCGAGAAACCAAAAGCATTGTATACTTATATAGAGAAACCATTTATCTCCCATGTAGAGTTTCTAACAGAATCTTCATGGAGCACTCATGTTAAAATAGAGGTTTCAGCCATTATTGCTGGAAGGAAGGTCTCACAACAATATGATGTAATAGTTAGGTTAAATCCAACTATTTGTCCGAGATGTATTATGCGGAGGAGCGGAGACTATACGGTTCTGGTTCAGTTAAGAGCACCAAAGAAACTTGAACCAGAGTTTAGGAAGTTCATAAGGGTAGCTGAAAAATATATACCAGAAGAAGTAGCGTTAAATATCGTTGACATAATCGATAAAGGAAATAGTGTTGATGTTCTATTCTATGAGCGCGGAGCTGCAAATAAGTTTGTATCAATACTAAAACGTTTTGGTCATTTAAAAGAAAAGAGAAGCTATGAAGAAGTAGGAATAGATAGACACGGTAAAAAGAGGCGGAGAACAGTTATTTCACTACATTATAGTGGAAAATAATAACTATAGAGTTTAGGAACGCAAACCGTTTAAACCCCCCTTAATGAGTTTTAGCGACAGAATCCTCTTGAGGAAACACAAGGAGGAATGGTAGGGGGCAATGGCGTACGGGAAACTTGAAGATAGAATAGTTGGAAGACATGTTTATGGGAACCTCTATGAAATAGAACCAGAAATATTGCTAGACGAAGATAGGCTAAGACAGATAGTACTTGATGCCGCGAAACTAGCTAATATGACGGTAGTAGAGATAAAGTCTTGGAAATTCGGTGGTAGTAAAGGCGGCGTCTCTGTAATAGCATTAGTTCTTGAAAGCCATATAGCCTTACATACATGGGTTGAATATCGGTATGCCACTGTTGACGTCTATACTTGTGGAGCTAAAAGCGATCCTTGGAGTGCCTTTAACTATATAGTTGAAAAGTTATCACCGAGAGAATATACAGTTTATTATGCGGATAGAAGTAGCAGGCCTAAAAGCTCAGTCCGTGGCGAAACATCACCTAGTTCAGTCGAAACACAGGTCATCACAGCTTAGTTGTTACCAAATACTAACCTACCTACTATTATACTTGACCTATTCTTTTCATAAAGTCAAAGACCGTAATACCTATTACTCTACCATTCTTAAGTCTTATAACGATATTATCCTCTGTTAAGAAGCTCTCATCGGCCTCCTCTATATCTAGGCCGAAGTTTATGTATAATATGTCGTTCTGGCTATCGTATTCGAACCATATCTTATCTAGATTACTGATCTTGTACTCCCTTGTTTCCTTGGTTTCTTCATCCATTATTTATCCCATTTATGCTAGAGAGGCAACGTAGTTTAAAAATATTAGTTGCTAGTTTGCTTGATGATCGCTTTGAGTTCTATAATATTATTTTGTCTATGAAATATATATTCTATTATTGTATTCTTTCTGGGTTGTAGTAGTGCAAATCTACTTGAGTATATTACTGGTTCTACTAGTTTTATTGTGTTATTTTGAGGATTTCTCATTGGTTCTAGATTGTATATTTCTATCCTTTCTATAGCAATTTTCATTTTATACGCTGTTAAATCTATTTTGTATACATTATCTTCTTTTATATACGATTTTATTGATAATACCAAGTCTCTTGATGATATCCTCCCACTGCTTCCATCTATTATTCCTCCGACTAAATAGTCTCCAACTCTAGCTATCCATAGTATATATGTTCTATTATAATTGAAGATAAATTTTCTATAGGTAGCACTCGAAAACCATCTGTCGTTGAGTTTGGACCAATGTCCCTCAAAATCATATGATAGTTTTCTACCATTAAATGAGCCTAGTACGCTTAACCAGTAACCTGTACCTGCATAATAGCCCCTACTTGATAGGTATTCTGTCTTACCATAGAATCCTATACCAGCACGAGCATATCTATAACTCTTGCCACTAACTATTCTTACGTATACCGCCACGAGAATATTATTACTTAGATCTATATTTTTGATGCCAATAGTTCTAAATGCTTTCTCCTCTATTATTAGATGGTTTACATTGTTTATATAGAGTTCTCCATTCTTAACATATACGTTACTCGAAGGCATGTTTATGTTAGCCGAATAGGATGTTCTACTAAATATTTGTGGTAAGGACTCGTTTCTTACCGTTCTAAAATCTATGAATGCTAGGAGTCTTGGTTTAGAAGCCAAAAGGTATGCTAGATCTTCGTAACCTGTATCTGTTGTTGGCACAATTTTTATATCGTGATCGGGTGGCGTTTGTGGGAGTACACCGCCTCTTCCTTCAACGGTTATAGGTAATAATATTAAATTTACAGATATAATTATGATGAAGGCTATTGTTAAGATTATATTGTGTTTTTTCATGCTATCTAACCAAGGTAGAAAGGGGGGCCGTTAGAGTAAAGTTGGAGAGTTGATTATCTGACTCTATGTTTTTCCTAGAAATTTATAAGTGCGGGTTAAAGCGTCTATTTAAACTTGTAGTGTAATAAGATCTAAAAATAATTATAATGTATGGTTTTATGTATATAATTGTTTACTTAAAGCCGGGGGGTCTTACTTTTACTACATCTTTGTTTACTAGTGTGGGCGGGATTTCACCCTTATAGAATGCTATAAGGTTCTTTGCAACGAGTTCAGCCATACCAGTTCTTGCTTCTACTGTTGCACTTGCAATATGGGGTGCTAGTACTACATTTTTGAACTTTGTAAGCGGATTGTCTGGTGGTAGTGGCTCTTGTTCAAATACATCTAGTCCGGCTCCGGCGATCCAGCCTTCTTCTAACGCCTTGATGAGGGCATTTGTGTCTATTACTTTTCCTCTAGCTGTATTGACTATGTATGCTGTTTTCTTCATTAGTTTTAATTCTCTTTCACCTATTAGATGATAAGTCTGGGGCGTTAGTGGGACATGTATGCTTACTATATCACTTTCCTTTAATAGTGTATCAAGGTCCACATATTTTGCTTCAAGTTCTTTCTCTAGTTCTTCAGAAAGCCTATATACGTCGTAGTATAGTATTCTAACATCAAAGCCCTTAGCTATTCTTGCTACTGTTCTACCTATACGCCCCATACCTATTATTCCCAAGGTTTTTCCTTTAAGCTCCATACCTAAGAGCATTAGTGGGTGCCATCCAGTCTTAGTATTCCACCACTCGCCACTACGTACAAAGTTGTCTGCTTCAACGATTCGTCTCGTTACTGCTAAGATAAGCCCCCATGTAAATTCCGCAACACTTTGCGTTAGTACGCCAGGTGTATTTGTAACATATACTCCTTTCTTCGTAGCACACTCTAAGTCTATGTTATCAAAACCAACTGCATATTGTGCTACGATTCTTAGTTTTGGCGCATTATCTAGTAGTTCACAATCTATTTTATCTGTTAACAATGAGACAAGTGCATCAATATTCCTCACTTTTTCTAATAAGACTTCTCTTGGAGGCGGCGTATACTCGGGCCACACTTCTACTTCATAGTATTCTTTTATCATCTCTACTCCTTTCTCAGGTATTTGGCGTGTTATGAAAACTTTGGGTTTACTCATTCCTGTATACACCAGATTTATTTTATTATCAGGGAAATATTAAACTATTTTTCATTAAACTTAATCTTTCTAGCCCTATTTTTCCTTATTGAAGACAAGTATAGCAGTATGCCAGATAACATAAATATTATTGAGAGAACTAGTAAGTTGTCTGGATCCTCTACTAAAACTTCAAGTATATCGTACAATTCGATATCACTGGCGCACTATTATTTTCCGTGAGTACGATAATATATCTTCTATTGTGAGAAGCCCCACTATTTCCCCATTCTCACTTACCAGTAATGGTTCATTAATAACGCTTAAATTATTACTACCTCCTAGTTCAAGGCTTGCATCTACTATACTAGGTATTTTGACTACTTCACGTGTTGTTGCTTCA
>CAZWTS010000015.1:0-2556 GCA_964637085.1 uncultured Desulfurococcales archaeon
AGGCATAGAGTTTTCTAGCAATATCTATTGCACGGGGAATCCATGCCCTACGCTTCAGGGCCTCCTTAATAACTTGTTCTAACAACCTTATCCTTGCACCACGTCCAATACACTGCGGGTGAAACGTAAGTGATAGGTATCCTCTCCTTCTATGGGCGTATTCTATTTCTTCCAACCACATATCCAGTATTTCACGTGGAGTTAGTTTTTCTACCTCTAGTAGTGGCCAATCATCTAAGCGCCAGTCTACGGGTAGCTCAACAATTATATTGTCGTCTAACCTAATAGTATAGGGGTCATCGGAATCCATAAGACTACTGTCATAAATGTATCCCCGTGAAGCGAGAATCCCGAGTGTTCTAGGACTAAACCTCCAATATGGAGCCCTAAAACCTAGTGGACGGTTACCTATAGCATTACGTATGTGTTGCTCCATTAACTCTATAATCCTTAATTCCTCTCCTGGAGGAAGCTCGTCGAAACGTTCATGCATGTATCCGTGACCAGCTATTTCGTGTCCTCGGCTAACTATATCAGCAATTATTCTCGGATAGTTTTCAGCAACCCATCCTGGCACGAAGAATGTTGTTGTAATTCCATAATCTTCTAATACCTTGAGTACTCTCCAAATACCTGTCCTAGCACCATAACGTCCTCTACTAATAGCTACGGGGTCGGAGCCCTTCCATATCTCAGCACTCTCTGAGTCAAAGTCAAAGCTTATGAATAATGTAAACTCGTAGCCGCTTGGCTGAAGTGACATAACAACACCTCGACTACGATCGGGATCCTTGAACTCATACTATAATTACTATCTCTAGGAATAATAAGATGTATCCTATTATTGCCTATCATATAGGTTATATTATAGTATCAGATGTGGATACCGAAACTATTTTTTAACCCGCGATATCTATTGATGCGATAAAGTGTGTTATTATTTTAAGAGAGATTTTGTGTACTACATATGCTAATATTATAGCTATTGATACAAGGTATGCTAAGCCTATTTCGGAGAGTTTATAAGATACTATTGTGAAGGCTAGAGTATCAGCTATAAAGAATAGTGCTAGAATAGACCATAAAAGAATCATAACTATATCTTCAACAACATATAATCCTACTACACTCGTTTTAACAACTCTTCTACGCGAAGCAAACTTCAATGCAACAACTAGTACTATGGGTGCTGTAATAACTATTAAGGGTAGGGTGACTATAGGTGTTAGTATTAGAGCATAATTTTCCAATAGTATAGCATTTATTAGCCCTATTATAATGAAGGCCTCAATAATATTGACATAGTATTTAACTAACAATATTTTAGCAAAAGGTTTCTGGTCGAGCAAGTATACTCTATAAATCCACAAGTATGCTAGGTCCTGGGCTAGTAGGATATTCATTAAACCACTAGCGACCATAGATACTATGAATGGTGTTATAAAGACAGTAATATATTGTAAGTCCTCTATAGATACGTTTTTGAGGAGTAGAATCTTAGTGAAATAGGCTCCGAGAACCCCTAGGAACATTATTGTAATAGATACTAGCATGTGTTGGCTATTGTATAGTTCTACTCCTATAATGTATTTAAATAAGGATTTCTCGGGTTTACTGCTCCATAAATCTATTTTCTTCCTAGGCCTCATGCTCCATATTAGACGTTCCCTAGCTATATGGTAGATGGGTTTAATGTTTTCTGGATAAATTCTTCCTCCAAAAACAATTATTGTAGTTGATAAACCAGTTAATACTATAATAATCCACAGTATCCAATACATTATTGAATTAATACCCGCTGTCCTCGAGAAGCAATACAATATTGCATTAAAAGTTGGCTGGAAGAGCCAAGTGAGCATAGGTGAAGGATACCATCTAACTACGGTATCTATTAGACCAATTATGACATAAAGGGATATGATTACGTCTATTATTTTCTCAAACCTGTTCCTAGACAATGAGACTCTAACTACATCTGCTAGTAGCCTAGATAATGGGAATATGGATAAACTTATACCTAGTATAAAGGGTGCTAGAACGGCCTTAATTATATCGCCAGTAAATATGGCTACTATTGGAATTACAGTAATGTATAGTAGCGAGTATAGTATGTATTGAATTATAATAGACAGAGATTTACCGGCAAAATATGTTCTAAGACTAATCGGTTGACTCAACAGTATCTCATATTCTGCCTCCTCTGCAACAACAACAAACATTCCACCTTTCACAATAGTATAGTATACTGTTAAGAACGCGATCATACTCAGTATTGCTGAAATATCCCTTAGAGATAACCCAAGTTCTCTCAAAACCTCTCTTAGGCTACCTGTAATACTGTCTTCGACGATCTCTCTTGGCTTGAATGCCACGAGTACGGTAAATAGTACGAGCAATAATATTAATCCTATAAATAAGTACCTATACTTCTTAACAAAGGGATTCCATACATAATTTTTTACAAGATACCAGGCTATAATAATACTCTTAGACACTAGTCTAAACGCCCTCTCCGATTAGTTTGAGGAATACCTCCTCTAGAGATGCTTCTCCTCC
>CAZWTS010000016.1:0-3106 GCA_964637085.1 uncultured Desulfurococcales archaeon
TAGCTAGGATAGGATCTCCAGGAATAATCCTCATGATAAAGAATACAAATGTGAGAAGTATGAGTATAGTTGGTATCATTAGAAGAGCTCTGACAGCAATAAATCTCCCCAAGCCCATGGAAAACCCCTCAGCATAGATGCGTCTATATTGTCTCGTTTCGAGTTTAATCCGAGTTTATGAGTAAAAAAGAATATGTTTTAATTATAATAAAAAACATTGTGTAGCACCTAGTGTTCTCTAGCTCTTCCAGTACAGTAGATAGTATCTGAACAGCATTGTTGGATCTAATACGATTCCGCCTACATCCTTCTTAGCAACCATGAATAGCTTGCCCTGGATTAATGGTATTATTGGTACATCCTCCGCCAATATTTTCTGCACTTGCTCGTAATACTTTGCTCTCTCGTTCTGATCAGTCTTTACTGCTGCTTCATCGAGTAGCTTGTCTACTTCAGGATTACTATATCCTGATCCAGTCCAACTGTTTGCCTCCGAGTGTAGGAATGGTGTTAGATAGTCGTCTGGATCTAGGTAGTCTGGATACCATCCATAGAGGCTTATCATTAACATGCCCTTTCTAGTATAGTCTAGATAGGTTGACCATTCTGCACTCTTGATCGTAACCTCTATTACTCCAGTAGCTTCTAATTGCTCCTTTAACACTTGTGCTAGATCTGCTTCAGTATCACCATAGTGTGTTGGTGTATACCATAGCTCTAGTTTCAGCTTATTGTTTTCATTGTATCCGGCCTGCGCTAGTAGCTGCTTAGCTAATTCTATGTTACCATCGCCATATTTTTCTTTGAATACATCAATATGGCTCCACATTCCTATAGGTACGAGGCTGTAGAGCGGCTCAACTGTACCCATAAATACTCTCTGAGCTATATCGTTCCTATCGATTGCAGCAGCTATAGCCTGTCTTACCAGCTTGTTGTTTGTTGGATCCATCTGGCAGTTAAGTATCATGTATCTTATGAAGGCTCCGGGTACTTCTATTACCTGGAGGTTGGGATTAGCCTTCAAGCTTTCAATGTCTATCGGCCTTAGCGTTCTCCAAGCAATATCTATTTCACCGTTCTCTATTGCTAGCCTGAGAGTAGTAGCGTCTTTATAGAACCTTATGATAACCTTCTGTATCTTTGGCTTCTCACCATAATAGTATGGGTTTACTTCTAATACTAGTTCTTGGTCTCTAACCCATTTTACTATCTTATATGGTCCGGCTCCGCCAGCTGTCTGATCGCTATCTACCTGGTCTGGATTATATGCTGGATGTACTGGGAAGTATGGTGGTGTCGCTACTAATGCGAGGAAGTATGATACTGGCTTCTTTAACGTGAACTTTACAGTATAGTCGTCTAGTGCTTCTACTTTGTCTACAAAGCTTGTTACAAGCCAGGCTGGATCGCCGTTTATCCTCATAACTCTCTCAATGCTTCTAACAACATCTTTTGCAGTTAAGGGTGTTCCATCAGCGAATTTTACATCTTTTCTAAGATAGAATATCCATACCTTACCATCGTCTTGTATTTCCCATCTTTCTGCTATAGCTGGAACTATTTCGGTTGTTCCGGGCTTATACTTTACTAGTCCCTCCATTATATTGCTTAATACTTCCCATGTATAGAAGTCGTAAGCGTTTGCTGGGTCAAGATCTGTAACCTTATCTGTTACACCTATAACAATCTTTGTCCCTGCTGTAGGTGTTGTAGTAGTTGTTGGAGTTGTAGTAGTTTGAGGAGTTGTAGTAGCCGTAGTAGTTGGCGTGGTTGTAGCGGTTCCGCCAACTGTTAGAGTAGTAGTCTCTGTTACCGTTTGAGTCTGGACAACAGTTGTTGTTTCAACCTTGACTCCACCACCCGCTGATAATCCAGCATAATATCCGGCTACGGCCGCTATTATTATTAATATTATTCCCAAGACAATATATGACGTAGATATGGCTTTTCTCATTCTCACGAACATACACCTCTTATTGATATGGGAAAACAGTGGTTCCCTAATACTATTTAAATTTTAACCTAATTAGGCTTATGCAGTGTTTGATCAGTAGAGGAGAAAATAGAGGGACTATATGTACTACAGTACATGATATAGGTGTGAGGATAATAGAAAAATTACTTCCTACGTATGAGCCAGGTGGTTTTATCGCCTTTATCCATTAACTGTATTCCTAGGTTTGCTAGCTCGCTCCTAATACTATCTGAGAGATCATAGAGTTTTCTCTTACGTAACTCGCTCCTAACTCTAACTATCACGTCTATTAATTGGTTCACTAATTCTAGTTCCCCGCTAGGTTTCTCGTGGAAGTATTCATCGAGTACCCCTAATACTTGATTGAACTCATAGAGTATCTGATAAGCTCTTAGTGGTAACGTCTTATACTCTGAGTACTGAATGTCTCTAAACACTATGTTTGTCAACTTGTATACTTGACTAAATGCTTCACTTGCATTAAAGTCGTCGTCCATTGCCTTGTAGAACTTAGTTCTAATCTCTTCTAATTCTATTAGAATGTTGAGTTCTTTTTCTCCGAGTCTATGAGCTATACTTGTTTCTCTAAGCTTCTTCTTCAATAATTCTACTGTAGCGATAAGTCTCTCTAAATGCTTCTTATACTGCTCCATGATCTCATCTGAGAAGTCTACTGGCTTACGATAATGTACTGTTGAAAGCCATAACCTTATTACTTTAGGATTAAACTCCTTAAAGGCCTCTCTCAACACGATAATGTTTCCTAGACTCTTACTCATCTTCTCTCCACTAATGGTTAAATAACCAGTATGTATCCAGTACTTAACCCACGGCCTCTTACCGAATCTAGCCTCGCTCTGAGCACGCTCGTTTTCATGGTGAGGGAATATTAGGTCTTGGCCCCCACCATGTATATCGAACTGTTCTCCAAGATAACGGGAACTCATTACACTGCACTCTATATGCCAGCCAGGTCTTCCCCTACCCCAAGGACTCTCCCACCAGGGTTCTCCTGGTTTCGCTGCTTTCCATAAAGCAAAGTCGTAGGGTTTCTTCTTCTCTGATAATACGTCTGTTTCCTGTCTCCATTGTTCTTTTTCGAACCTCTTACTAAGTTCGCCGTAATAC
>CAZWTS010000017.1:0-7541 GCA_964637085.1 uncultured Desulfurococcales archaeon
GAAAGGGAAGAAGAGCAGGGGATACTACCACCCGTTCCAGTCCCAACACCTACAACGCCAGTAGCATCACCTTCTCCTACATCGACGCCTGTAGATGCTAGTGCAGTAGCACCAGCACCAAGTAGTGGGGGTAGTGGACAAGAACAAGCTATGATCCCCGGATCAGTTGAGGTACAGATACCTAAAGAGTTCGTTGAGAGAATAGATCAGCTCGAAGAAGAGATAGGTAGGCTTAGAAAGGAGTTGTCAACTATTAATGAGAGCTTAAAGGGGATAATACTTGAAGTAAAAGAAGCATTAGCTGAAGCTTCTTCACCCTTCAATGTTCTAAGATCACCAGTAGAAGAAATTAGGAAAAAAGAGAAAGAGTTCAATGGTGGTAAAAAGAAGATCTCAGAGACGAGTAAACCTAAGACACTAGCAAGTAAGGTGAATTTGCCTCCCAGCAAATTCATCTATTTAACGAGAATAGCCTCTGACATGTTGAAGAAAATGGGTAAGGAACGTGCAATAGAGTTAGTTAAAGGCTACATGGAGACAGGGGTACTAGACAAGAAAACTGGAGAAACTCTCATAAAAATAATCGAGCTAGTAGACAAGATGCGCTCCCACGGCCTATCTGTTGAAGAACAATTACCCTTCCTTTACTCTCTTGCTAAAACACTAGGCATAGAGGATCCAGAGCTAGAGAAACTCGTTTTAAAAGAGTTATTGGTGAAAATGCCTTGAAGGAAAAGATTCGTTTAGGAGTTGCTGGTCCTCTATCGGAAGCACTACTAATAGTAGTGGGCATAGTATTAGCTCTACTATTAGCTTCAACCATATTCTCTAAGATCTCAGTATTCCAGAGCAAAGTAGATGTTCTCTCATCACAGCTCTCAAGGGCTATGAGCGAGAAATTCTCCTACGTCTACGCTACATATAATGAATCGGATTCGTCTTTTGTAATCTATCTTAAGAATACTGGAGACTACCCGATCTACGCTATAGATGAGTTTACAGTTGTATTTGGTAGTGTGGGTAGTGCGTTATTCTATCCCTATAATGCTTCTGCTTCAACTAATTCGAGCTCATGGAAATACGTTGAACTAGGTAATAAGAATAACATATGGGATCCAGGCGAAACACTTGAAATAATAATATATAATTCAACAACTATAAACCCGCCATACTTCTTCAAAGTGACAACAGCTAATGGTAACAGCGTACAAGTAGAATTTTCTTTAACTCCGAGGTGAGGGAAGTGGCTCTATCGACTTCTATTGTATCCTTTATAATAGTGGGTTTTATGTTTATAGCATTACTCATAGTTGCCTTAAAGATATTCAATTATACAAGTATAGTAACCCAATACCTTAGAGAACAATCATATACTAGTGGTTATAGTAGAACTAGCCTCGTCGTGGAAAAAGCCTTCCTAATAAATGCTACGTGTATAAACTTTACACTAGACAACAAGGGGCCCCAATCAATCCTCTTAGACGAGTCAAGCAACATTATAATAGATTATTATGAAAACAATAGCTTAACCCATCTAGTGGAAGACCTAGAATTCAATAAGTCATGGTATCCCATACTACTCATAGTAGGATCCAAGAACTATACTATCCCAAGAGGCTATATCTTAGAGCTCAAGCCGGGTCAGGAAACCGTTATTGAAGCCTGCGTATCCAGGCCAGTTTCTACTCAGAAGACTATCATAATAGTCTTTAACACCCGTGACGGGGTGAGAGCAGAATATGTCTTCGCACCCTAACAGTATTCTCGGGGTTAGTCTAACAACTGTTAGTACTGGTAACGAAGAACTAGATACAAGGCTTGGTGGAGGCTTACCCTTCCCCTCTCTAATAGTCATTGAGGGGGATAACGGTACTGGTAAAACAGTCCTTTGCACACAGTTTGCTTACGGATTACTAGGTAATGGTAGAAGAGTACTCTATATTACAACTGAGAATAGTGTTAGAGGGCTACTCGAACAGTCACGTAATATAAGCCTAGACCTAACGGATTATTTCCTAAAAGGATTATTATCTATAGTTCCAGCCCACATGGAGAATATTAGATGGAATAAAACACTTGTTAGACTCGTAGTAGACGCTGTAGTAAACTTCATTAAATATAAGAGCAGTAGATTTGAAGTATTCATAATAGACTCTCTAAGCATTCTCGCATCATATCTAAACAAGGAAATACTACACCGCCTCCTCTCTGAGCTCAAAAGCATTGTAAAGAAGGGTAAAATGATCATCATAACACTTCACTCATCAATAATAAGAGAGGACGTTATGAAAGAATTCGCGGCAACAGCCGACGTATACTTTAAGCTCTCATTAGCCGAAGTGGGTGGCCGCTCAGTAAAAGCTATGAGTATTATCAAGATAAGGGGTGCTCCCTCAATAGCTGAAACCCTAATTGCCTTCGATATAGATCCCGCCTTCGGTATAAAGATAGTACCAGTTGCATTAGCGAAAGCATAGAGGCGATGAAAACATGACCGCACTCCAACAACAAGTCGTTGTCGAAGGCTTACCAGAACTCTTAGCTGCTGCTAGAAAATACCCCTATCTCGCACGCTATATTAGGAGAATTGCTAGTGAAGTAGGTTTTCCAGCCTACTACACCAAGGGTATTCCAAGCAAGCTCAAGAAAGCAGCTGAAGTAAACGTAATGTACCCCGTTGATGATGGAGTATTCATTCACATCTATATGCCTCCTGGTGGAACTGCCTCAGGTTACCGTAAATACGTTATAATAGAGCCTCCCCGTCCCCCGCCGGAGCTCTTTAAGATAATTGAGGTTAAAATAGCCGAGGTTATAACTGAGAAAGACGTTGCAATGGACATGGAGGAGAAGAAGCGTATTCTAACGCGTATACTTGATAAAGTAGTAGTCATAGTAGGTAATAGAGTAGACTATAAGAGTATTCTAACGGCTAAGAAAATACCGCGACGCATACCAGTCTATAGGAGAGACTTTGACGTACTAAAATACTATCTGATTAGGGATAAAGTTGGGCTCGGAGTACTAGAACCACTACTAAAGGACCAGTATATAGAGGACATTTCATGTACGGGAGTAGGATACATATACATAGTCCACAAGATCTTCGGCCCCCTTGAAACAAGCATAAAGTTCGATACGCCCGAGGAACTAGACAAATTCGTCATAGAGTTGAGCGAGAGGATAGGGAAACCAGTAAGCCATGCAAGACCCATAGTAGATGCTTCCTTGCCCGATGGGAGCCGTATAAACATAGTATTTGGCGGAGACGTTAGCTTGAAGGGAAGCAACTTTACGATAAGAAAGTTTAGTAAAGTACCAATAAGTATTATCCAAATAATAGACTGGGGTACTATGGATGAACTAGTAGCAGCCTACCTATGGATACTATTACTAGAGGGGATGAGTGGGTTCATATCAGGTGAAACAGCTTCAGGTAAAACCACTACACTTAACGCTATAATAGCCTTCATAAGACCGACGGCGAAAATAGTATCAATAGAAGATACAGCCGAAATACAGGTACCCCACGAGAACTGGGTGAGAGAGCTAACTAGAGATACGGGGAGCATAGAAACAAGCGTAACCATGTTTGACCTATTAAAAGCAGCATTAAGACAGAGACCAAACTACATCATAGTAGGCGAGATAAGAGGAGCCGAAGGAAACGTAGCATTCCAAGCCATGCAGACAGGCCACCCAGTTCTAGCAACTTTTCACGCAGCATCGGTTGAGAGACTCGTACAGAGGATTACATCCCCGCCAATAAATGTCCCAAAAACCCAGCTAGACAACTTAAACTTTGTTGTCATCCAAAGCGCTGTCTACAAGGAAGGCGTTATGCTTAGGAGAGTATTGAGTGTTAACGAGATTATAGGCTACGACCCTAAAGCCGACTCAATTATATTCATACCAATATTCACTTGGGATCCCGTTAGAGATAGATTCACGTTTAGAGGCAAGGGTACAAGCTACCTGCTGGAGGAGAAAATAGGTATTATGAGGGGTTTATCGAGGAGGAACATGACTCTTATATATGAGGAATTGAATCTTAGGGCAAAGATTCTACGAGAACTCGTAAACAAGAAAGTATACAACTACTACGATGTCTTCCGAACCATAGTTAGAATATATAATCTAATAGACGAGAAAGCAAAGAAGTCGTCCAAGGAGGAAGCACCCTATGCAATAATAGAGGGTTTGAGAGAGGCGTTAAAGAGGATTAAGAGAGGTGAGCTAATAAAATAATAGAACAATAATGGGGGTGGGGTATGGTAACAGTTAAAGAGAGGTTAAAGGACAAGTACTTCCTCGCTTCAATAGCGGCTAGTATAGCTGTAATAATAGTATTGAGAACCCCCACCTCCTACCTATTACTAATGGTTCCAGTAGCAGTAGGATTACTTAGAATAGCATTACCAGTATTAAAAGCGCGTATGAAGTCGGCTTACATAGACCAGAACCTCTTATTCCTAATCGCCCACATGTATGCTGTTTCTACTGGGAAACCAATGCGTAAGAGACTATTTGATTTGAAATGTATTGCTGGAGACTATGGTGAATACGAGAGTGTATTGAAGAGGATAGCTGTACTAGCAGTTGAATGGAGCTATGGTTTCGTTACAGCTATAAGAATGATAGCCGATAAGGTTCGAAACCTAACTTTCCGCGACTTCCTCCTACGTTTTAGCGAGGTGTTGAGGACTGGTGAGGAACCCGAGAGATTTCTTGACGTAGAATTCCGTGCTCTTCGGAGAAACTTTCAAACCCAATACTATAGGGCTATGGATGTTATGAGAATAGTATTAGGTCTATATACTACGCTTATGAGTTCAGCTGCCTTCGTAGTAACGGTTATGACTGTTCTCATGTTGTTTACGGGAGCCGATATAAGCATCTATGTTATGACCATAATAGGTACGTCAATACTCGTTGCAATGTTTACAGCCATAGTGTACGTAGTAGTACCCAAGGAGAGGTTAACGCCCAGTCTTAAACCAAAACCCGTGAAACTCTACCGTAAATACAATATCTCTACGCTAATAGCTGTAGTATTAGCGCTAATAGCTGGGTACTATGCATACCAGAGCCTAAACCAACTAGAATTCTCCCTCGCGGTCGGAAGCCTACCCCTCGTAATACCCGGTCTAATAGCACGTAGAATAGAGAAGAAGATAAAAAGAACCGAATCCTTCTACCCCATCTTTATAAGAAGCTTCGGATTAACCTTCGCAATAATACCGCATCAAACGAAAACTATGCAGTCAATACTAATGAGCGATTTCGGTCCACTCAACAATGCCTTAAGAAAGGTCTATGCTAGATTAACAAATGGAGTAGACCCTCATGTAGCGTGGAGATACTTTATCTATGATACGTGGAGCGACCTAATAACAAGGTCTACTAACATAATAATTGATACAATAGACGCTGGCGGTAATACACAGGATACTGGTGTAATGCTAAGCGATACTTTTACACGAATACTCGATTTAAGGAATCTAAGGGAGAGAACTGCTAGGACTTTTGAAGCAACCATATACTTGCTCCAAATGCTTGTTACAGCCATTGCTACGACAATGATATTCCTCCTCCAATTATTCCTCCAATACATTCAAGCAGTATCAACTACTACTGGTGCTACGGGAGTAGCAGAACTCTTCCCCTTCATATCCGCCTCCCCCGACCTAACATTCATAACCAATATAACTATTGCTTTCCTCGCCTTCCTAACCATAGTCAATGCACTAGCAATAAAGATCTCCTATGGTGGAATGATGGAGACCTTCTGGATACAGCTCTCAACCCTACTCATGCTTACAAGTGGTACTGTAGCAGCTATGAGATTCATGGTTACAAACTTATTCGGAGGTGTATTCTCAATCCCACTCCCATCTACGTGAAAAGGAGGTGAGGCTTAGTGGAAAATAATCCCATAAATGTAAACTCAAACTACATAATACTACTCTTATCCTTATTACTAATACAAATAGGGTATGCGTCTACAATAACCTATGCTCAACCATATAGTCCCCCCAGCACTAAATGGCATACTATAACATGGTCTTCGGGTAACGATACATGGATAATAGATGTAGTAGCATATTCTAACATGCCTTGGACTATAGGCGATATAGTTGAACTAAACATTAAGTTCGAGTTAAAATATACTACCAGTAGTAGCGAGATACATCTAATAGTAAAGCTATATAAAGGTGATAAAGAACTAGGCTCCCAGTACGTGGGTTCTCTATCACCAAGCAACACTAGGGTAGAGAAGGTATTCCACTTATTCATACCATACATAGACTACGCTAACTTATCGGCGGGAGAACTAGTACCAGACAGTATTAGGATAGAAGTAGAGGGCTACGTGGACGGTAACACGTTTACAGACTCCTTCGACTACCCAGTAACTCTTTACGTAAGTCCCTCAATAATATCAGCGGAACTCTACATAAACTCTCATCCCTACTACTACGCTGTCGAGGAGTCATTACAGAAAATAAATGTTAGCGTAAAACTACGTAACCGCGGCCCAAGTAATGCCTCAAGTATAGTAATAGAACTATACCTAGACAACGAGCTACTAGGGCAACTATGGGTTGAGAAACTAGGAGTAGGTGAGGAGAAAACCGTAACTTACTCTCTATTTACTTACATTAAAGCGGGACTACATATCGTTAAAGCTGTTATAACCTATAGGTTACCTGATGGCACAGAGCTTGCAACAGTAGCTCAGGGTATAATAGAAGCGTATCCTGCAACAGAGATAGTATTAGATGCTGATAAAACCATAGTTTTAGAAGGCTCTACTATAAGGTTCTACGGTAAAATATCTCCTCCCAATACGTCGAGAATAGTTTTCCTAGAAACGCTAGTAGGTAATACTTGGAGAGTAGTAAACGTTACCATAGCAGGTAATAATGGATTATTCAACTTTACGTGGAAGGCGCCAGAAATACCAATATATGAGGACTTTAAACAGTACCTGTTTAGAGTAAGAATACCAGTATCATCTATTAACGAGAACATTAGCATTACGAGTAATACTGTTCAAGTAACTGTTTACTCAGAAAAACGCGTTGTCGACTTAATAGCTGATATAGCACTTACAATAACTCCGACAAGAGTATTCCAGGGTCAAGAAGTAAATGTAAGTGTAATGCTTAAACCAGTTCTACCAGTCTGTATTCCAGTAAAAATACTCTATTACGACGAGGATGTATCCCAATGGGTGCTTCTAGATAACATTGAAGCGTGTAATGGGGTCGGCAATAAGACTATTACGGTAAACTTAGCTCCAGGCAAATATATGGTTAAAGCCAGAATTTCATCAGAGTACCGGAGAATTGATAGTGGTCCGAGACTATTAGAAGTGTTAGCGCTTCCAAGAATAATAATAGATGCGCCCAGGAATATCATTGTAGGACAACCATTTAATGTGACCATACGTGTTGAACCTAGAGTAGAACAAGTATTATCCGGGAAAATAATAGTTGAATCAAATAATACGACTATTTATAGCCAACAAATACGGG
>CAZWTS010000018.1:0-2992 GCA_964637085.1 uncultured Desulfurococcales archaeon
AGTCTCTTTAACCTTGAGATAACTCTTTCACGTACTGCAGGGTCTACTCTTAGTACTTCTATTCTCGGTTCCTCAGGTTCTACAAAGATATTTACACCTATTATCGGAATTTCTCCCTTCTCAACTTTTAACTGGTACTCATAGGCTGATTTTGCTATTTCTCTTTGCGGATAACCTATTTCTATGGCTCTAACCATGCCTCCAAGTTTTTCTATCTCATCTATTATTTTCCATGCTTTTTCTTCTAATTCATCGGTGAGCCATTCAACATAGTATGAGCCACCAATAGGATCTACGGTATCTATTATTCCCGCCTCATATGCTAGTACTTGCTGTACTCTAACAGATAGTTTTACCGCTTTTTCTGTGGGAAGGCTTAGAGCTTCATCATAGCTATTTACGTGAAGACTCTGGGTTCCACCGAGAACTGCCGCTAAAGCCTGTATTGTTGTACGGATAATATTTACTTCAGGTTGCTGTGCAGTTAACAGGACTCCCGCGGTCTGGGTATGGAATCTTAACATCATGCTCCGCGGTTTCTTTGCACCAAATCTATCTTTCATTATCTTAGCCCACATTCTCCTAGCTGCACGGAATTTCGCTATTTGCTCGAATAGGTTTGTTCTTGCCGCGAAGAAGAAGCTTAGTCTTGGTGCAAACTGGTCTACGGGCATACCACGCTCTATAACCCATTTAACATATTCTATACCATCTGCGAGTGTAAATGCTATTTCTTGTGCTGGTGTTGCTCCAGCTTCCTCAAAGTGGTAGCCTGATATACTTATACTATTCCATTTGGGCATTTCTTTAGCACACCACATTATGGCATCAGTAGCGTACCTCATTGAAGGATGAGGCGGATAAATGTAGTTGTTCCTCGCTATGAACTCCTTCAATATATCGTTCTGTATTGTTCCTCCTAGGATCTTACGGTCTATTCCACGGCTCTCAGCTACAACTATATACATAGATAATACTTCGATTGCAGTAGCATTTATTGTCATAGAAGTAGTTATTTTATCCATAGGTATACCATTGAATACTATTTCCATCTCCGTTACACTAGGCATAGAAACTCCGACTTTACCGACTTCATACCATGCTAATGGATGATCAGGGTCTAATCCGAGTTGTGTTGGTAGATCAAAAGCCATGCTTAGCCCAGTCTGCCCTATACTCAAGAGATAGCGGTACCGCTGGTTGGTGTCTTCTGCTGACCCGAATCCAGCATATTGACGTATAGTCCATGTTCTACCACGATACATTGTAGGGTATACTCCACGTGTAAAAGGATACTGGCCTGGAAATCCTAGTTTCTCTAAATAATCCCAGTTCTTTTCAGCTAAATCTACTGGCGTATAAACACGTTTAACTAAGAATCCCTCTTCGGTTAGGAACTCTCTCTTTTTCTCGGGAAACCTCTTGAGTACTGGTTCAACAACTTCCTTCGTCCATTCAGCCATTTTCTCTCTTATTTTATTTATTTTCTGGGGATCAAACACCAAGGCTTAATGCTCCTCTTTTCTTTCTACTAACTCTATTAGTACACCATGCGCGGATTTGGGGTGTATGAAGTTTATTATTCTTTTACCATTAGCTACTACTCGTGGTTTATCGTATACGAATCTGACCTTATCTTTTAGCTCTTCTATCGCTTTTTCAATGTTTTCAACTCTAAAAGCTATGTGATGTATTCCCTCGCCCCTCTTCTCTATATATTTTGATATAGCACTATCTGGACTCATGCCCTCAAGCAATTCTATATAGCTTTCACCCACCTTAAACATCGCAACTCTTACTTTCTCTTGCGGGACTTCCTCTATTTCTACTGGTTCGACTCCAAGTATTTCTTTATAGGCTTCTACGGCTTCCTCTAGTTTTCTGACAGCTATTCCTAGATGATCTATTTTTAATACGCGAACCATAACTAGTCTACCTCCTATCTTTTTCTCGTCTGCGCTTCTCTAAAGCTATTCTATAAACTGTTTCAATTATAGTTTTAAGAGGAGTACCTGGCCCAAAGACCTCCTTTACTCCTAGTTTCTTTAGTACTGGAACATCTTGTGGAGGTATTATGCCCCCTACAAATACTGGTATATAGTCGAGTTTCTTCTCCTTTAAGAGTTTTAACAAGTCTTGTACTAGCTCTATGTGTGAACCAGAAAGAATACTTACACCTATAACATCTACGTCTTCCTCTATAGCGGTGTTGACTACATTTTCCGGTGTCTGATGTACTCCAAGATAAACTACATCGAAGCCAGCTTCTTTTAATGCTCTCGCAACTACTTTTGCACCACGATCATGACCATCTAATCCTAATTTGCTTACAAGTACTTTTATCCTCCTACCCTCAATGACGGGATTTATGTTTAGACCGAGTATCTCTAATAGTTTTGGCTTTTTCTCCTCTACTAGAACTGACAAGGAAGACCACCTATTGCTCTTTTGAAGTGCTCCCGAGACTAGACATTATTGGTTCAAGCTAAAATATGTAGTAGACGGATACCCTATCCAGGTACTCGTTACACTACCATCATACTATTTGCTCCTAATCGCTCTTAACTCTAACCTCTAGTGGCATACGGAACCATATATCGTGCTGCGGGAACGGTATCTCTATACCAGCATTCGTTAATGCTTTCTTAATCAACCACAATAATTGTTTCCTGACACTAAGATATTCTTGAGAAGGCACCCAGAAACGTACCGTTATATTAACACTACTATCTCCCAGCTCCGAGACAAAAGCTTCTGGCTCGGGTTCAACTAATACTAATGGGTGTTGTTCTAATACGTTCTTTATAATATTGTATGCCTTCTCAGCATCCTCTTTATAGGCTATACCTATAGTTAGGTCTACTCTCCTAACTGGGTTTTTAATGAAGTTCTTTATAGTAGACGTAAATACTTTATCGTTTGGAACCCTCACTACTATTCCGTCTAGTCCCATAATAGTTGTTGAGAGAACCGATACTTCGAGAACCTTACC
>CAZWTS010000019.1:0-12233 GCA_964637085.1 uncultured Desulfurococcales archaeon
GAAATGCCAGGCGTAGTCGGCGGCTATTACTACATTTAATCCAAGACTCGTATTATTTACTGGTAAATCAGCAGTAGTTCTCACGAATATGTGTGGGAATTGTAGGCAGAAGCCGTTAGGGCCGTTCCATGGATTATCGCCTAAGTTTGCTACATAGACTTTGAATACAACGTGTGTACCATTATATGTTACTTGGAATTTTGTTAGATCAAATACTCCTGGCTGGAATACATCATTCGTTGGATACACGTAGGTTCCAGGTCCATTGTCGTCGCCAGTAGGATCGGTCATTTCGAATACTAGGGTTTCAGCTCTCGCTGGCATTATTATTGTTGATGAGAGTGTTATAAGTGATAGTAAAATTATTGATAACAATATGTAGGCTTTCATAACATTACACCCTTAGGTATATATTTCTCCTATATAGTTAGGGTTATGCTATGGTATAAAATAGGTTTTTCATTACAAATTTATCCCACTACTGTGGGCTTATTACATCCCACTAATTATCCCACTGTGTTCTCCTCTGCAATCCTTAATTACCCTATCATGCACTAATAGAAGATGGTGTAAAAATAACATGGTTAGAGGAAGAGCAGTAATAATTCTTCTCTCAATCATAATATTATCTATGATAACACCACTAGCGGCTATAGGAGAACAGAAACCAATAAATGTTATAATAATATGGCATTACCATCAACCATGGTATTATAGTGGTAATGGAAGCTACTTTATTTTACCGTGGGTTAGAATGCATAGTGTAGGAAACTATTATAAAATGGGATATATCCTAAGCAAGTATCCAGACGTACATGTAACATTTACTTTTAGCGGCTCTTTGCTCGTGCAGCTAATAGATTATGTTGAAAACCACAAAATGGATCTACGCCAAATAATCTCGTGGAAAATAGCTAAGGGAGAAAACCTAACACTCGATGAAAAATTTAGTATGCTAAGAATACCTGGTGGATTCTTTGATATAAACTGGAATCGCATAGTTAACGTTATACCAAGATTTAGTAGTTTAAGAGATAAAGTCAGAGAGGCTTTCAGCAAGTATTCTAGTTTACCTGAAGATGAAATGAAAAAGAAAATAGTCAACGAGTTTACTGATCAAGACTTCCTTGACCTAGCGGTTTTATTCAATTTGTTCTGGATAGACCCAGAAGTAATTGAGGATGAGTATCCGGATCTCTTAAAGCTTAGAAATGAGGCTATAACGAATCCTAACGTACACTTTACGCGAGATAATCTTACGCGTATACTAGAAGTACAATATGATATAATGTCAAAGATAATCCCACTTTATAAGGAATTAGCAAGCACGGGTCAAGTAGAATTAATACCAGTACCCTATAGTCATCCTATTGCTCCCCTGCTAGTAGATTTCGGTTGGAGCGAAGATCTAGAAATACATGTTAAGAAAAGTATAACGTTATTTGAGGAATACTTTAATTATACGCCTATTGGAATGTGGCCTGCGGAAGAAGCTGTAAACGACTATGCGCTTGGTGTAATTGCTTCCCAAGGTATCATGTGGGTTGTAACAGACGAGAACCTATTAGAACTAGCTGGAATAGATATAAATCCAACAAATATAGGGCATCCTTGGACGTTGACATATGGTAACAACACGTTATATGTATTCTTTAGGAATACTGATCT
The DNA here is from genome assembly GCA_964637085.1 of uncultured Desulfurococcales archaeon. Lineage (GTDB taxonomy): Archaea > Thermoproteota > Thermoprotei_A > Sulfolobales > WANQ01 > JALWGO01. Next base: position 1,669 of record CAZWTS010000019.1, read on the forward strand.
AAGTAACAGATTAGGATTCCAGTACTCGGGTTGGAGGGCTGATCAAGCAGTAAGCGATCTAGTTAATAGCATTCTCTCATTATCACAATATAATAGTGATGGAAGTCTAGCTGTAGTAATAGCACTTGACGGAGAGAATCCTTGGGAAAATTATGAAAAATTCGGGGACTTATTTCTCAACAAGCTCTACGAAAAACTAAGTGAACTACAGGAAAAGGGGCTTATAAAGACGGTAACGCCGAGGGAATATCTTAAAGAATACAGTGATAAGGCATCCCCATTACCAGTGGGAACGTACTATTATTTCAACTTAGAGGGTAAAGATATTTCCGACATTGATGGATACGATAGCCTACCTGTAAGGAAAGTTGAGGCGAGAATAGCTGAAAGCTCATGGGCTGGAGCAAGTGGTAGACTCATGCCTTGGATAGGTGATAGGCAAGAAAATGCTGCTTGGATGTGGTTAGCGGTTGCACGTGAAACAATATTGAAGACCCTAAACACTACAAGTATAAGTGAAGCATACGCTAAGAATCCCGAAGTAGTAGAAGCGCTTCTCCGGGCAGAAGCTAGCGATTGGTTCTGGTGGTATGGTGGAGACATGGGATCCCCGGAAACCTTCGACCCGTTATTTAAGGCGTATTTAAGGGAAATCTATAGCGGTCTTGGACTAGAGGTACCAGCGTACCTTAATGCATCTTTCTATCCAGATGGTACACCAGTAGGAGTTCTTAATCCAACACCGCCTGCTCCAGTAGAACAATCTCCAGAAATTAATGGAAGAATAGACAATGACGAATGGAGTAATAGCCTAGAAGTACCAGTAGGCCTGCAATATATCGAAAAAGTCTTAGTTCAAGTAGACTCCGAGAACATGTACATAGCCTTCATTCCAGCGGATACTAAAGTATTAAACAATACCAAGCTATCAATTGCAGTATACTTCTGGAACCCTATTAGAAGCGTAAGCCCCTATCATCCAGGATACAATGTATATCCAAGATACAGTAATCGGGATCTCGCAGTAGCTCTCGGATTCGAAGCCCTCATAGTACCATATAACAGTTCTGGTAAGATAAGCGTAGCAGATGGCAAAGGTAATTTCATAGAGCTCTACAAGTTAACACCAGCTATAGACAATATAGTAGAGGTATCAATACCATGGTATATGTTAGCGGCACAACCAAACGATAAACTATACTTTACAGTAGCAGTATTCAAAGATAAAGAACTCATCGAGACCTCTACACGCTTAAAACTAGTCTATCAGTTAAGAGTACCAAGACCAATAATTACGGCTGGAGCAAGGATAGTATTCTCCATGAATGATCCAATAGGAGACGATAACGGTGCTGGAACTTATGTATATCCAACAAATAACGTATTCCAACCGGGAGTATTTGATCTAACAAAATTCCAAGTAATAGATACGGGCGATAAAGTAGTATTCGAAGTCTACGTGAAAAACTTAGGCGATAACCCATGGGGAGGACCTAATGAATTCTGCCTCCAGTATCCCCACATATATGTACATACGACGCTAGACGACGGTAACACTACTACCTTTGGCTTAAATGTTGTCATTGCTAATGATTCTGCTTGGCACTTTGCTCTCCTCCTAGCACCTGGTTGGGAAAGCGATCCTGTACCGAAGGGTCAGAGAGCAGCACTATACTATGCCAATGGAACAGTAATAGTACAGGATGGAGACTTCAAAGTATATGGTGATCCAGCTAAAAATGCTATAATAGCTGAAGTCTCAAAGAAACTCCTACCCGATACGGAACATATTGCTAACTGGAGCTATGTCGTGGTGGTAACAAGCTACGACGGATACGGTCCGGATCGTATAAGACCCTTCGGTGTTGATGCGGGTGAATGGACTGTTGGTGTAGGAAAGGAGTTTGCTAGTGCTGTTGCAGTAGGCGTAATACCCAGAATAATGGATTTACTAGCCCCTACAGCAGATGATCAATACCGAATGTTACAAACATTCAAAGTAGACTTAGAAACCTTTACTGGTACACCGGCTGTAATAGAAGCTATAGGACCAACGACTCAGGTACAACCTAGCACTGCTACAACTATGACTACCACGCTGACCATTACATCAACTATCACCACTACAGTGGAAACAATTAAAGAGAAAACTGTTACTGAAACAATAACAACGACCACTAAGATACCATTGACAACTACTATTACAGTGAGGAAAACGATAACGAGTCCTACAACTGTTATACAAACAGTAGAGAAGACTATTACAAAAACTGAGGTAATGGGAGGAGGTTTAAGCGGCTTAGATATAGGGTTAATAATAATGGTCATAATATTGTTAGTGATACTCGCCTATCTTATGGTTAAAAGAAAGTAAATACCTTTTTTCCATGTATCCCCCACTATAGTGGGATTAAAATCTATCCAGCAAATCTTATTAGGTATATAAAAGACCAGGAAGAGATGGGAGATTAAAAATGTCCTTCTCCCCGAGTAAAGCAATATCAAAAACAGCTGCTATAGCCGCCATAATTGTGATAATAGTTATAATCGTTGTCGCCGCTTATTTCGCGACTCAGAAGCCAGCACCAACAACCACGACGCCTGCAACGTCTTCTCCAACTACATCTCCGTCTCCGACGACTATGGAGACTAGTTCTCCGAGTGTGGTTACAAGTGAGACGTCTCCGTCTTCTTCTCCTGCATCTACGGTGACTGAGGTAACGTCTTCTCCAACAACTACGTCAACAAGCCCCACTACTACACCCCAAACAACTACAACAACACCTACAACAACAACACCCACCACAACTACTCCTACTGGTCCAACATTAAAATTCGGTAACGTAGAGGTTGAAGTAACGCCCGAGATGAAGGAGTTCGCTGAAAAAGCTAGAGCTGGAGAAGTTCAAGTAACTGTAGAAGTATGGATAAGTATGATGCCTTTCGAAGAATCAATAATGAAGAACGTAACTGAAATGTTTATGAAAGAGTACCCGGGTATCAAGATAAAACTAGTAAATACTCCACAAATGAAAGAGAAATTCAAAGCTGCAGTAATAGTTGGTAAAGGCCCCGATCTCCTAACATGGGCTCATGACTGGACTGGAGAGTTTGTTGAAGCAGACCTAATAGTACCTTTCGACGAATACCTAACTGATAGCATAAAGAACGCATACCTACCAGCAGCACTATCAGCAGCAGAGTATAAGGGCCATATATGGGGCCTACCTTGGGCCTCCGAGACCGTGGCACTAGTATGTAACGCCGAAATAGTAAGTAAACCGCCTACAACATTCAATGAGTTGAAAAACATTATGGAGAGTTACTATAACCCTGATCAAGGAAAATACGGTATAAGCCACCAAGTAGACCCCTATTTCGTATCAGCGTGGATACATGCTTTTGGAGGATTCTATTATAACGATACTACTGGCGAAGTAGGAGTAGGCTCACCAGGCACCATTGAGGGCTTTAAATTCTTCCTAGATAACATAGCACCATATATGTATCGTGACGATGTTGGACACGAGACGCAGTTGAAATTGTTCATTGAGAAGAACACGCCGTGTATAGTAACTGGCCCATGGGATATACCGAAGATTAAGGAAGCTGGTATAAAGTTCTTCGTAACACCGTTACCAAAAATAGATAATCAACACATACCAAAACCCTATTCTGGTATAAAACTTTGGTGGATGAGTAAGCTTGCAAAGGAGAGAGGAACCGATAAAGCTGCAGCTCTCTTTGTATTATGGTTTACATTAAACGATGAAGTAGCAAAATACCTTGCAAAGAACGCTGGTTTCGTACCAGTTAATAAAGTTGCATTAGAATCGCCAGAGGTACAAAGCATACCCGAAGTCTATGGCTATGCTAAAGCGGTGGCCAATAGCATACCAATGCCCAAGAGCCCAGCTATGGCTAAGGTATGGGGACCTGTTTCGGATGCGATAAATGCTGTATGGACAGGGCAAGCATCTGTTGAGGAGGCCTTCCAGCTAGCACAACAACAAATAGAAGAAAAACTTAAGGGTTAATGAGAGGTTATGTGAAAACGGTTAAGATGGGGCGGGAGCTTCCTTGACCAAAAAGTCAAAACAAATAATTTTTCCAGTAAAAATAGCCTTAATACTAATATTTCCGAGTATCTTTCTTTTCTTGTTCTTTAATCTCTGGCCTATAGCATATTCTATTAGCTTAGCTTTCACTAATGCGAACAATATAAATATATTTAATCCTAAGGCAGAAAACCCCTTACGTTTCATAGGATTAGAAAACTTTTACAAATTATTCCATGATGTAGGATTTTATTATTCATTGTACAAGACCCTATTATTTGTGGCGACGAGTGTTCCCTTAAAACTAGCTGTAGGTGTAATGCTGGCATTTCTCTTCACTTCACCACTAATAGCTGGGAAAAAGATTATGCGAGGACTACTGCTAGCACCATGGGCTTTACCAGTAATCATGAGCATAATGGTTTGGCGTGGCTTATTTGATCCTAGTAGTGGTCCCGTAGCTGGATTTTTCGCAGCCATTACGGGGAGAGATTTTAGTATTTATAGACAGGAGTGGGATGCGTATCTCGCATATAATATTGTGGAGATGTGGCTTGCATACCCATTCATTATGACTGTAACTCTTGGCGCTATTACAGGTGTTCCAAGAGAGGTTATAGAGGCATCTTTAATAGATGGTGCAGGTTGGTGGGCTCGTTTCAGACATATAATTCTCCCGCAAATCTCAAGGCCCTTATGGTTTGCAACCATACTTACATCTGGTGCTTCACTTCAAGCCTTCTTAGTGCCAATGTTATTGAATGATGGTGGACCAGTGAAGATAGTGTCTACTTTTGTAGGCAAGGCTTTTGTAAGAGTAAACGATATGCTCATGCTCTTTGGTTACCATAGAGCATTTATGGATGGCGAGTACGGTTATGCAGCAGCATTCTACTTAATCGTTGTACTAATTCTCGGGGTATACATGTATGTGTGGTTCCGTGTAAGTGGTATGTATAAAGGAGTAGGTGAGTAATATGGTGTCCGTTTTCAAAATAGTGTTAAAGATAGCGCTAACTGCTATAGCATTAGTGATAACTCTAGCTCTCCTTACACCAGTATTCTTCGTAATACTTACATCTCTAAGCCCCGTTGGAATAATTACTTATAGCCCATCGATGCTCACCAATCTTACATTAGAGAACTATGTTGAGGTACTGAGGAGCGAAGAGTTCCAGACAGCTCTAATAAATAGCATTATAGTAACCGTGATGACCATATTCATTTCAATACTTATAATTACACCAGCGGCTTACGCATTCTCACGTTTCAAGTTTAAGGGACGTAGTACTGCGCTATACTTCTACTTAATGTTTAGTCAAATAGGCGGGGGCTTTGGAATAGCAGCTCTTGTAGCATTGTTTGTATTCCTAGCACAAATTGAGAAAACTACTGGTTTACCAATGGTCGGAAACGTCTATGTTCTTCCATTCATATATGCGGCTGGAATGGTGCCCTTTAATGTATGGTTGCTCAAGAGCTTCTTTGATACAATACCCAAGGAGCTAGATGAAGCAGCGTTCATGGATGGTGCTGGATGGTTTGACCTAATGTTCAAAGTGATACTGCCAACTTCGAAACCCGGTATAATAGTACTAACGTTATTCGCCTTCATGGGTGGATGGTCAGAATTTATCCTAGCAAACACTCTACAGGTAACTACCCTTCCGGTACAGCTATACAAATATACAGCTGGATTATCAATAAACTGGAATAAGTTTGCAGCATTCGCTATAATATTTGCACTACCAGTAGTAATTCTATACATGTTATCACAGAAATATCTCGGAGAGGCAATGAGACTAGGCGTCGGTAAAAAGTGATCATGAGATTTCCGTATTTCCCAGAAATATTTTCAACTATGGAATCCAAACATATAGTCCGACATAGTAGTGGTGTGGTGAAAGCCTAGTTGATACAAGAACTATTATACAAGATAAAACTTGAAGATATGAAGAAGCATGAGCGAGGCAAAAATGAATACTTCGTATCAGATCTAATTAGATGCCCGTTGAAGAGAGTATTTGAGGAGAAATACCCAGAACTTGTTTTAAACCAGGCCTATGATCCAACGCTATTGTTAGGTGATATAGTTCACTTAGGCCTGGAGTCTTTTTTAAAGAAAGTATTCGATGAGGGATTAGTTAAAGGTATTTTGGGGGTTGAAGTAGAGAAGAAGCGTAGCGTAGGCGACTACGTTATACGGGGTCGAATAGACGCTCTAATTGAACTAGAGGATGGGGAGAGAGTAGGAGTTGAAATAAAGTATTCTCGTAGAGACATAGGATTACCTCATAATCACCATGTATTACAGGTTAAGATATATAATTGGCTCTACGATCTACCAAAATCTATCCTAATATATATTACCCCTAATAGAATAACCGAATATGTAATTGATGAGAGGATATCAGAAGAGGAAATAATATCATTAATCAAAGATGAAAATAGCCCTAGATGGCCTTGGGAATGCCAGTACTGTAGGTTCGCTATTCTTTGCCCAAACAAGAAGACCTAAATTCTCTTAGATAATCCGTTCTAATGCCCTTATCTTCAAGTATTTTTAAGTATTCGTCGTCTCCAAGAATCTCTTCTTGTTCTCTTATAATATAGTCTAGTATTTTATTGAATTTCTCCTCAATGTACTCGTAGATAGGTCTCGTTTTCTCAACAATACGCTTTCTACGATGGTGTACAAAACCTATTCTACCATAAATCGATGATAGTTCTAGTAGGAGTGCTAAGTGGTCAAGGCTTAGGAATTCCTCGAAATCTCTTAACCGCTTTACCCCCCGACAATAGGTCCAGTATATAGCCCTAATAGTATTATATGCGAGATTCCTCACTGCTTTACGATGGGCCTTCTCAACTAGTTCTTTATCATTTATGAATTCTTCTGTAGCTTTTTCAACTATATCTTTACTCCACACTCCGAGCCCTGCTTTTAATGTATTCTCGAATCCTAGAACTGGTTCCAAACCATTGTATACTAGTATAGCTGATAATGCTTGAGAATCCCCTATAATTACGGGTATTTTCTCAGCCAATTCTCTAATACTATACTCGTTTTCTCCTAAAATTCTAGGATTTCTCAATAAGTTTACTGCTCTATCTAAATCTATTGGGCCAGCATACAAGGGAATTCCATCTACTATTATTGCAGGAACACTTAGTAATCCTAGACTTAAGGCATAATATGGCCTACTTGCAGCATCCACTAGGATTGTTTCCCTATATAATTCTGTATCAAGATGTAGTTTCTTAATAAACTTGTAGCTAGTCTTACATGTGGGATGCACTATAACTTCTCGCTTCAACAAACTTTTGCACCCTCGCTAATTCTAGGCGAGGTTTGTCTAAAGAAGTCGATATCCCATACGGCTTCCTTTAGTTTTTCTCCCAGATATTCTCGGCTAATGTTATCCAGTTCTTGTTCACTATAATTAAGTATATAATAATACGTATTTCCTCTAGGTCTATGTCCTCTAAGTAATATATTAAAGCAATAATCTACTAGATCGTTGTCCTTAAAGGATTTTACTATATTGTGCCACGAATATTCTAGAACGTCTCTATGTTCTACGAAGTACTTCAACCATAATGTTTCGTAAAGAGTCTTACACGCATGCTTTCTCATATACTTCCTTTTACCAGTTCTCAACATGATCCACAAGTAGAGCAAATAATGCTTTAGATCCACTTCATCGTATTCTATATATTTTCTTAGACCTACACTAATACCATATACATGTATTTTTGGCTCTGACCAAATCCTACTAGAATAAATAGATGAAGCTCTACCAGTCACCGGGTTCAATAACTTATTACATGTTAAACTGGGTTCTGGTAAAACAATTGATCTACTACCCGGTGCGGAGACTAAGTAAACATAGCCTGGCGGGACTTTATTAACAAATAAGAGATAATCAAGTACCCTAGGTGTAAAACATTCTCTACGAGCACAGCTACCCACAAGGTATACGGCTCTAATATTCAAGAACCAGCCCCTAAACCAAGTATCCTGTAAATCATTTCCTCTAGAATGATGTCTAGTAATACACCCTAATAATTAATAAGCCCTGGCCCCGTAGTAAGCGGCGAGAGGATGAGGTATATGGGCGGGAAACACGGTAAGTACGTATATGTCCGTAGGAACGACGGTGTATACATTAAAGTACGGGTACTAAAGAGTAGAAGTGATGAGGATCCAGAAAAATACATACCATTACCGTTTAAGACAAGGAACCCGCCGCCAACGTTTAAGGTGTTAAAAGAAGAAGAACTGCCAGATGAGGCTAGGGAGAAATTATATTCTATTTAATGATTAATACTGTTTTCGGTGTGGGTTCATCTTACTTCAGTTCCTAAATAGCGTATTATTTTCACTCTTATTTCCGAGTCCCCGTAGGGTTTCTAGTTGTATAGAAATAGAGTAATCCATATGGTCAGTCAATCGACCCTTCAGCATGTTACTCATTCTAAGCCTATGTCGGCTACATCATCCCCGTTTATGATATTATTGTTTACACTCTATTATAGATTCTATGCACTCCGGAGGCACATACTTAACAACGTAGACACTCTTACTAGCCCTATATACATATATGTTATTTTTTCTCAAGCAATCAGTGTTCACGATTAGTACCACAGGAGGTTCTCCATGTCTTCTCCCAGTTTCACAAGCATCTATCATGTCTAGTGATAGGTGAACCCACTGTCTCTTCATAGGTTTTATTCCCTCAGACAAGATCCTTTCAACTACATCACTTCGTGTACCATGATAAAGGACTCTTACCTTATCATCGTGTACGTATCTCATTTTAACCCTAATGCTATGACCATAGCGTGCTCTAATTTTATTATCTTTTACCTCAAACCTACCCTTAGGATCAAGCAAAGCTACAGCTATGATGTGCTCCCTTGTTACCCATTGATAAAGATCTCTTCTACGCCATTTCTCACGGATACCCCTTACTAGCTCATCAATACTAATCCATCCCGCCTCATCTAATCTTAAATTAGCTTCCCATGGAAAATGACGTAGGAGTCCGCTCATCAGCTTACTCAGCATAATCCTCTTACGTGCATCTAAGAAGAGAATAGCTGGTCTACCACAGTGTACGGGGTCTTCAACGAATTTGCCACATATTCTGCAACGATATATGTTCTTCATTTGCAGTCTAAGTCCCCAGACCGCTAAGTATATCCCTTTAATATAGCATGAGTATTATTAAGCGTATCCCGGATATATTTTTATGACCGATGAGGAGCCGTCGGGAGCCCGCATCGGCGGACTAGGTGAAGAATCCCCTGGCTGCACCGAGGGTAATGGAGAAAAGGGGTCATTGGGAGCAAGTAATAGGTGGCTCAGAGGCGGCCGTCATTTCTTCATATTTTTCGAGAGGGGAAGGCTCATCATAGCCAGGCATACTTAGCGGGGACACTAATATTTTGAATTCGTTGGCTCTGACCTAGTCGTTTCTATAGTGTACGAACAGTACTCTTATTTATGTCTGCTTATGAGAATTGGTACATAGGTAGATAAGATGTCCTACACTCCTATGTCAACGCAACCGGGCATGTATGTTCAAAAGGAGTTCATTGAGGGATTAAGGAAACTTAAAACAGCATCACTGATATACATAATATCGGCACTATTGGTAGGTATAGGGTTTAGTGCAGCTCTAATGTCTGGCTTAGCGTTTGGTGCTAGGGGGGCAGCTTTTGGGGGTGTAGGAGTACTAGCAGCTGCAATTGTTGGAGCACTACTGGGGTTGGTGGCACTATTTGCTTTTCTCATACCAGCTTTCTCGCATTTAAAGAATGCTGATCCCTCAATGTTTGGTACTCCAGCTACACTAGTAAAGATAGGATATGCAATAGGCTTCATATTGTTCATTATAGGAATTGGTCTGATATTAGCAGTAGTGGCTACTGGAAACCCGGCTATGGCCTTAGGAGGTATAGGATTATTTATCCTTGGAGCAATATTCCTACTAATAGGTCTCATCGGTGTAGCTATAGGAATGTTTAAACTAAAAGATAAGACTGGTGACACATTATTCCTAGTAGCAGGCATACTATTCATTATAGGAATATTCATAGGAATACTTCAGTTCATAGCATGGATACTAGTATTTGTTGCAGCAAATTCAGCGATTAATAAGCTATCGACAATGCCGCCTCAGGGATATACTCCAGCACAACCTCAGCTAAGATAGTGTTTATATGGACATTCTTTCTCCAAGAGCATTCTTTTTCTTCCCACACTTTAATAATACTTTTAGCTACTATATCATTACATAAAACTAACAGAGAACGAGTTCCAATAAGACACTAGTATCTTAAGCAGGGTATATCTATGTCGAAGCACGAAGCCGATACTCATATTAATGGAGTAACGTATTTCCTGAAATTAATTTCAAGGACTCCCTGCTGTTGTCAACAGTGTATACCTCGGATAAGACTTGTAAGAGAACTAGGAGGGAAAATACTGTATGGTTACGG
>CAZWTS010000020.1:0-2693 GCA_964637085.1 uncultured Desulfurococcales archaeon
CCTCCCCGATCATTTAAGGAGAACGGCAATAGCCTTAGCTAAACTTGGAGGAGAGGCTACTGCAGAAGAAGTTTCAAGAGAGACTGGGAGAGCTAGAGCAGTTGAAAGCGCTTATTTGAACCAACTAGTAGCTATGGGGTATATAGCGAAGAAGCGTAAAGGGAGGAAGGTATACTTTTACTTCCCTCGCGAGTAGTGGGATAGATATAATATCCTTGCACACCATATTAATAGAATAGTATTACGGGGTGTATGTCCGATTTGAAGCTAACTGCATTTACAATACACTCACATAGAGGAGGATCAGGTAAGAGTGTTCTATCCCTAAACCTCTCACTCATACTAGCAAAACGGGGCTATAATGTACTATTAGTAGACCTTGACATGAGGGCGCCGAGCCTATACTATATGTTGAGAGAGCCGCCAGTTAAGTACTGGGTAAATGATTACCTAGACGATGAGTGCGGGTTCGATGAAACCCTAGTAGACCTAACACGGGAATTCGAGCTCAGGGGGACATTTAAGGCTAGCCTAGCAAACCCCGATATAGAGGCAATCAAAGAGACCCTAGGGAAATCACGTAGATGGGAGATGAATGCCCTCAAAAAACTAATACGTATACGTAAGACCCTTAGCGAGCAATTCGATTTCGTATTCTTCGATACAAGCCCCGGTATACATTATTCTTCTATTAATGCACTTATTGCTAGCGATAACATAATACTAGTAGTAGTACCCGATAGAGTTGATATAAAGGGAGCACTAGCATTCATTAAGGAAATATACGATACCATAAAAACAAAGTCCTACTTAGTAGTAAATAAGGCTCCAACAACTGATATAAGTAAAGCATTGGAGGTTGGAGAAAATATTTCAAGTGAGCTTAAAATACCATTACTTGCAGCAATACCATATTACAACGAGGTAGTATTGAGTAATGGTGTAGAGTACATAGTCTTAACGAGGCCTCAACATCCGTTTACAAGAATAATTGAGAACATAGCTGATAGGATTATAACTCTTTCTCAGCAATCTTCTTAGCCTTATCGATATATTTTAGTATTTCATCTTTCTTAACAGCTCTCTTCGGTAGTGTTTCAGGTATTCTTATAACAATGTATAAAGACGCTATCAATAATAATGTACCCATAATAACGCCTAGTCTACTCGCCTCCATGAGTCCAGCTAAAATAGAGCCAAGTAGTATGCCTGTAGACATAGCTGTTAAACCAACAGATAACGTAAACCCCTTACTCCTCCTACCAGCAAGGTCTATTAGGGTTACAACAGTATACACGTCTATGAAACTATAAGCAACTCTAATAATCATTAACGGTATAATAGCAGATAATAGTATTGATGGAGAACCCTCATATACTGCGAGTATAGCATTACCTATACTAAGTACTATAAAGCCTGTTATACCAATAGCCCTCCTACCAATAAAATCTATGAGGAAGCCAGCGGTTATAATGAAGACCAAGTAGGGCACAGTTATAGTATAAGCCATTATGCTTAACGAGAAATCACTAAGCAATGGATACAATTTAACCGTTACAAAACCAGCCATAGTATAGAAAATAAACACGCTTAAACTAAGCGAAGGTACACGCCTATAGAATAACTGAGTAGGCTTAAACACTCTCCTCTCGAAGCGCATAGCGTTTTCAACAGTAAATAATACTATAATACCAGCAACCGCCGTAATAACACCTATTATAGCAGTAGTAATTCGAAGAGACACCATATCAGTAATATTATACAACACAAAAGCGACTAAACTACCAATACCTGTACCTAAACCATAAATAGTTCCACGACACTCAACGCTTATATGCGAACGCATATACGAGCCCAAAGCTATAGGGAGCCAGGCACTCACACATGCAAGCAATCCCGTTATAACATTTAGAGCAACCCCTTCGGGAGAAAACACTACAGTAATAGTCAATAATAATGAAACAATAAGAGAAAAAGAAGCCATAATAATCTTCTCACCACCAAATAAATCAATAAAAACACCCGCTAACAGCATAGATAAAATATAAAAAACGGAAAATAGTGCCAGTAAAGCCAGCATACCGGGATTAGGAGAACTATGAATAAGATACTGGTAAACAAAAACGCCAAGCAACGAAAAGGAAGCAGTAAAAATAGTATAAGCCATTAAACATATAAGAACCCCGAAGCCAGCTGCACACCCCCTCCTCTCATCAATACCCAAATACTTCATGAATACATAAACACCACTAACTGTAGGTTACTTCAACTACAAAAATAAGAAAACTACTATAAAAGCACTCTCACTAAGAAAGAAAAACATTGACAACTGTAGATACAAGTCACAATAAGAGCTAGAAGACTGGCCCCCAACCCAACCGAGGCCGGTAATAGCCCCCTGGAAGCCCCGAGCCCGCCGGTAGCCCGAGACCCCAGCAGGGCTATTACCAGCCCCACGGGGCCCAAGGATTCAACTCGGATAGCCCCGAGAGGGGAGAACAGCCCCGCGGGCAAGCTGTCTCCCCCCTCAAGGCTATCCGAGTCCGGCGGAACCCTTGGGCCCCGTCATATGCTTTGGTTTGGGTTGGGATTATGTGCTCCTAGACACTACTCCTAGGAGTAATGACTAGCTCCAAGGAGGAAAGGAGCTCCTAGGAGCATAAATCCCATAAGTCCTAGGAGCACAAACTAGT
>CAZWTS010000021.1:0-4195 GCA_964637085.1 uncultured Desulfurococcales archaeon
ATGGTTGACATATGAGAACCATTCACCTCTAGGCTCCCACGCAACATATATACTACTGTCTATACTTGTTATTTTTTCGAAGAATAAGTCTATTTTTCTAATATTTTCTTCATCATATGATAATGAGGGAGGCGTTTGTAAAACTATTATTTTTGATTTGAGAATACGTGCTATTCTTAACATGTCCTTCCATATACTTATATTCTCGTCCGTTGGTCTTAAAAGACCATAACGATCTATTTTCTCCTTTGGTAATACTATCTTGGCTTTTCTCCATGTAGGGCTTTTTGGCGAATGAGTTAAAACTTGCCATGCTTTGAATGTAAACTCGAAATCAGCTGGTGCTTCATCTCTCCACTTCTTTAATGTTTCGAGTTTTGGAGGATTGTAAAATGTTTTTTGTATTTCAACTACTTTTAGTTCCTCATAATATCTCTTTCGCGATACCGGAAATCCACAACATCCTATTTTTATTAACATAGACCTACACCCATATGGGTTTTGTTTTCTTAATTTTTTCTATTAATAATTTTATCGTACTATATCCTCTAAAACATTCTACTGATGTGCAAAGTACTTCTAAGTGTTTTTCTTCCACTATACGTGATACTTTATCTACGGTTTCTTTAAAATCTTCTTCACTACTTAACCATTTTCTAGATAGAATATTTAACAATGAGTCGCCAACGAAGAGGAAGCTATTATTATTACCATCGTCTTCGAACAATATACTTATAGATCCTTTAGTGTGACCAGGTGTATGTATTACTGTTATAGTATAATTACCTGTATGTAACTTGTATTCACGCACATTATCCTTAATGCTTATAGAAACCGTAGCTGGTATAAAAGTTACATCAAACTCATCTGCACCCGTATACTTGTTATCGCCTTTCCTTATGAAGGACGCATCTGGTTCATGTGCTATAATTAATGCCGGAGTTCTTGAAAACCACCATGAAGCTCCAGCAGCATGATAATGAGCATGAGTTAGAAATATGTATTTTATATTGTATGGAGACACACCTAATTCTAACATGTTATTTAATAAATTCAATATACCTTGACCGGAACCAACATCTATTAAAACATACTCTTTATTGCCGAGATAAATCATAAATATATTTGAATCGTAGAGATAGGATAAATCCCTTCCACCAATACGATATATGTTTCTATACACCGTTATTGAAGGCAGAAAGCCTCGCCTCGCTTCTCGTGGAAAAAAGATGATTTGATAAAGATTTATTACAAGTTATATTGATCTCTGCATTTGCCTAATATTCACTAATTTAACATCAGGTAACTTAGATAGCTCTAAACGGAGGGCATCTGGTTCTAGTTTGGATTTCGACATATCGGCTATCAGAAGACATTCCGCGGTCTCGCCCCGCCTCACTGTTGTACAATGCGTTGCTATTAGATCAACACCGTACTTAGCCATTAAATCTGTTACTTCTGCTAGAGCTCCTGGGACATCGTTTATTTCAATATATATTTCATATAGTTTAGTCCCCGGGAATACAACCGGTGATATTATTATTTCGCGTTTAGAAGTATCGGCTATTAATACTACATGCATACCCTCAACTATATTAAGTGATTCCCTTATGACCATAGGTATTGTTATCCTGCCCTTGCTGTCGACACGAACTATTTCGGTTATTCTCATTTTTTCCCCCGCTTTCCCACTGTTATATTTGATTTAATTAATTTTTCGAATAGTATTATTTGTTTCAGAGATAAGAAATACATCATCCGCCATAAGGTTCAGTCCGTGGTCCGTTCATCACATTACCATATGTCTAATTCCATACATTAATGACATTATATTTTAAATAAATATTTTACTTGTAGCCTGCTATCACGTAGCGGTTTATCCCCTATCACTATTAATGCGAAAACGAGATGTATATACATTTTGTTTTTTTCAAGGCCTCTTACAACAGCTAGAACCTCTTCTAAGTCTTTTAATAAGTCCCATAGTATTATAACCTCCTCTCTTTTCCGAGCTTGTATACGTGGTATGTAGATAGTTCTTATCTTGTTTGGAGGCTCTATTATGTTTTCAACTATATAATCCTTTGTAAGGGGAACTCTATCCGATACTATGAAGAGACCGGCATTCAAATACATGGATAAAACAGTAGCTAGCGATAATATTATGTTTTCCTTGGTCACAATTTTTGTTATCCTATATCCAGATAACTCAAGGTAAAGTCTACTTGAGAGAACCTTTAATATTACGGGATCCGTTAACAAGCTAGAGTACTCAAGCAACCCTTCAGATGATATATTAATACCTCTTAGAATAAGTGATGATAAATCTAGACTTTGATTCAATTTACTCCATATCTGCTGTGCTTGTTCAAAACTTGGAATACTACTACCGCGTATATAGCGGCAGAGAGTAGTTTCGTTAACACCAGTTATTCGTGATAGCTCCTTATATGAGTAGAACTGTTTAAGATACCTTAATATTTCAACTACAGATATACGATATTTTATTATCCTTGCCTTACCTCTCTCACCGCCAAGGCTATCTGGGGTTAATGCCTCCATTATTTCATACCCACATATAATAATCAATAATATTGTGCAAGCGCTCAGTAATGCGGGAAATTCCTCACGTATTCGGTTCCGAGTGCCCTCATCACCACTACTAGACAAATATTAATACCTAGATAAAAACAATATGCCCTGGGGATGATCGGGGTCTTAAGTTCAGAGCCGTGAAGAAGAACCCCACGCGGTGACCCTATGCATCTCAACGAGATTACAACCACAATTATAGAACCATTTGGAGATCCTAAGGATTTCTTCTGGTGCATTGAATTATCAAAACAAGAGGGAGCAAACTATATACTAATATCGTACTACTGTAATAACAAGAAAATATTAGATATTAAAATAAGAATCATACCCTATTATGAGGTTGTTTTGAATATAACATTAAATATTTCTAGTTCCATCGAGTTAAAAGACTTTAAGGAAATTCTTAGCTCCGTAAGAATTAAAGAATTAGATATAGAATTAACTTCCTCGGGCATGAATATTAGTATCCGCAATAATTTAAAGGAAGCTTTAAAATACATCCTAATGATTATATCGGAGGTATGTGGTAAAGGAAGAGTAACTTATACTTGTAATATAGGAGATGAATAGTACATGGGAAAGGACATAAGGTTTTATATTACTAGATGGCTGGAAAAAGAAGAATATGAGGAATTATTGAGAATAAGCGATTATATAGGTAGAATCGATGGTAAATCTGTATTTAGGTTAAATCTTAATAAAATACTGAAAGATAACCTCTCGTATAACGAGATAGTAGAATTAATAGAGGAATACGGAGGCATTTTTTCGGAAAAGGATAAAGAACAACTAAAAAGAGAACTTGAAAGAAGAAGAAACGTTCAAATATACTGGGATGGATCACGAATAGTGCTCAAACCCAGCTTCTATTTAGGAGAAATATACAAGAAGATAAAGGATAAAGTAGAATATGATAGAAAAAGAAAAATATTCATCATTAAACCATTATTCTTTTTTGATGTTAAGAAAGAACTAAGACAAGCTGGCATTTATGTGATTGATAGAACCGGTATACCTGACGAAGCAAAACTAAACTTTATAATTAGATTGAAGGTTTCCCTTAGACCTTACCAAAAAGAGGCCCTCGAACAATGGCTTAAAAATAAACGTGGAATAATAGCTCTACCAACAGGTGCCGGAAAGACCATTATTGCTATAGCAGCAATAGCTTCACTTAATGTTCGTACACTTATTGTAACATTTACAAAAGACCAAATGTTTCAATGGAGGGACATGTTGCTTGAATACACTGATTTAACGTATGATAAAATAGGTCTATATTATGGAGATGAGAAGAGACTGGGACCAATAACAATAACAACCTATCAAACAGCATACAAGCATGTATTGAAAATTTCTCCTATGTTTAGCTTGCTAGTAATAGACGAGGTTCACCATTTACCAGCTGAAAAATTCAAATACATAGCACTAAATACTATTGCCCCCTATAGACTAGGTCTCTCGGCTACAGTAGTAAGAGAAGACGGTAAACATGAAGAACTATTCCCTCTAATGGGAGGCGTCATTTTTTGGAAAACTGCTAGCGAACTAGCCTCTGAAGGGTATTTGGCTAGTTATATAATAAGAACAGTATATGTTG
>CAZWTS010000022.1:0-3015 GCA_964637085.1 uncultured Desulfurococcales archaeon
CTACGGCATAGTGTTTAGACCTAATATGCTCAAGAAAATTATTGCCCTTACGATATTTGGTGATACAGCAAATGTTTTCATGATATTCGTAGGCTATAGGGCTATTTATCCAGTAAAACCACCAGTTCTATGGACTATGCATCCCAATAAAACAATATTGAATACTTTCGTCTCGGAGACCATAGACCCGGTACCACCAGCTCTTGTTATAACAGCAATAGTCATAAACATGGCTGTAACGTTACTGATAACATTCCTCGCTATCCAGGCCTATAGACTCTATGGTTCACTTGATGTACGTGATCTATCAAAGCTGAGAGGGTGAGGGAGGTGTCAAGTCCGCTACTCCGTTTAGTACCAGTAGCATTAGTGACATTCATAATATACATAGTATTTACTGGCTCGGTAACTCCGTATGACATTGTTACTGGTATATCAGTAGCATTATTGACAGCAGCTCTATTCTCTCACTTACTCGTTGAAAACACATCAAAGTCTTTAAATCCTATAAGGTTATTATGGTTAATAATATATGCATTCTATTATTTCACTATAATTGAAATGCGAGCTCATCTTGATGTAGCTAAAAGAATAGTGCATCCAAAAATGCCTATAAAACCAGGTATAGTAAGAGTACCCTACAACGTCAATACCGAATACGCTATCGTAACTATAGCGAACTCCATAACCAACACTCCAGGTACTGTTGTAGTAGACTTAAGTGAAGACAAGAAAGTGTTCTATGTGCACTGGATAGACGTTAAGGGTATAGATTCTGAAACAGCTTATAGAAACATCTCCATGACCTTCGAAAAATACGCTAAGAAAATATTCGATTAGTGGAGGTGGATAATATGTCCTATATAATACATTTGATAGGTCTTACGCCAGTAATTCTTGTGATACTTGCTTTTGCCTTACCGTTAGTAAGCTTAATAGTCAAGAATAGAAGGATATGGGAAGTTTATGGGGTGATTGGGAGCCTCATAGGATTACTTTTAGCGTCATTAACATTCTATTATACGTATTTCGTAGAATCACCTATAGTATACAAGTTTGGTGCTTGGCCTCCTCCCATAGGAATAGTATATGAGATAGATAGGTTCAGTTCTCTACTAGGGCTCGTGGTAGCGGGGGTAATGTTCCTTGTTGCACTATATAGCATAGAATACCTAGAGAGAGAACACGGCATAGAATGGTATTTCACATTATTCCTTGGAATGGAGGCTGGTATGTTAGGAGTCCTATACACGGGTGATGTATTCAATTTATTCGTAATGCTCGAAGTAACAAGTGTTACAGCTTATGGTCTCGTGGCATTTTATAGGTCACGTAAAGAGAGCATTGAAGCAGCTCTAAAATACGCTATCATTGGTAGTACTGCTACGACAATCTATTTTATAGCTCTTGCATTAATCTACGGGTCATATGGAACATTAAATATGGCGCAAATATCGCTGAAAACAGCTAGTCCTATAGACTATTTCTTCACAATACTATATGGTAATAGACTCGTAAGCGACGCATTATATTATCCAGGGCTCGCGGTTGCTGGTGCAGCTGCAATAGCACTAGCAATATGGGCCTTCAGCGTTAAAGCGGCATTATTCCCTAACCACTTCTGGCTCCCTGATGCGCATCCAGCAGCACCATCACCGGTATCGGCAGTTCTATCGGGTCTTCTAGTAAAAGTCGGAGTTTACGCTATAGCAAGATTTACTTTCACGTTATTTCATGGTGCGAGTCTTGATATTTTAGTAAGTGAGGCTTTGAAGAATGCTGTAAATGTTCTCCTAGTAGTACTGCTCGTATTAGGTGCTGCTTCAGCTCTCGTAGCAGGCTTTATGATGATAATACAATCAGATATTAAGAGACTTATAGCGTATAGCACCATAATGCATATAGGATACATTGCTATGGGCTTAGGGTTAGCCTCTTATATAGGTCTTCAAGCAACAGTTTATCATGCAATAAATCACGCGGTTGCAAAAGCACTTCTATTTCTTGCGGCCGGAGTCTTTATACACGTCGTAGGAAGTAGGAGCATAGACGAAATATCTGGTATAGGTAGGGTAATGCCTGTAACGACATCGTCTTTCATAGTGGCAGCTTTCAGCCTTGCTGGCATGCCACCGTTTAACGGCTTTGCTAGTAAATCATTACTGTACATAGGATTTATTGATGCCGGATTGGCTCCCCTAGCTCTTATTATTGTATTGTCTAGTGCACTAGCCTTTATGGCGTATGCCAAGATAATATACGGTGTATGGCTTAAGGCTCCAATAAGAGACATAAGCAGTCTAAGAGATCCCTCATGGCGCATGAAGATCCCATTAATGGTCTTGTCGATAACATGTGTGCTCTTGGGTATACTATCACCCTATGTATTGAACTATATAGTAAGTCCAGCAGTAGTGGACTTGGCATACAATGCTAAAGATTACATTGTAGCAGCATTAAATGAATTACAACAGATTCTCCTATCCGGGTGAAGACCATGCATGTATATGTTATAATGCTTCAAACAACTCTTGCAATGATAATAATAGCACTAATATTATACTCTACTTACCTCTATGTAAGAAAGCATAGAAAAGTGGTACCAGCACCCGAGAAGTTTAAACCATATGCATGTGGTGAAGACGCCTCTGTAGAAACCATTAGCGTCTCCTCAAGGAATCTTTACTGGGCTGTAATTTCAAGTGTGTTTAGGAGACTCTATAGAAGCCTTAGAGAAAAACTTCATACTGGTATACTTAACGACTGGTTTATATCAATGGTATTATATCTTACAATAATATTCATTGTATTAGTTATAGTAGCCTTAATGGGGGTGTTATGACATGCAAGAACTAGTGGAAATAGCTCAAACTCTCTTTGCAGCTCTAGTATTTCCAGGATTATTATTCGTATTCGTAATTGCATGGATTACGCAATGGATTTATCGTAAACTTTATGCAAGAATGCAGAATCGTGTTGGCCCTCGATATGTTGGCCCCTTCGGACTGCTTCAAC
>CAZWTS010000023.1:0-3786 GCA_964637085.1 uncultured Desulfurococcales archaeon
ACAGTAAACTTTGAGTCTACTTTACCACTATCTATTACTAGTTTTAACTCTAAATGTCCGAATACCTTATCTATTCTCTCAACTACTTCCATACTCACTTTTTCTCACCATTCATGTATTTTTTCTCGTACTTTAAGACGAGATCAAATACCCTCTTAAACTGAGGAAAGCTACTCCAGAACAACTTCATACGCGAGTGAAGCTCGTTTAAGTTGACTCCATGTTCTATGAAGCGTTTAACAGCTGTCTCGATAACGTCTTCACGTGTAACTGGTCCACGACAGCCGAAGCATGGTGTACCTTCTTTAGTACAGGGGCTACCACATCCAGCTATTGTTAGGAACCCTAGGCATGGTTCTCCTTTTACTAGTAGACAGTCCTCGCCATGTAGAGGACATTCAGCGCAGACGGGTATTCCTTCAACACCGAATTCTTTTGCAAAGTCTAAGAGTAGGCAGAAGCCGCCCTTTCTTCCGCACTGGTAGCACTTCATTTTATGTACTGCTAATATTAGCTCTAATACTGTTCTACGAGTCTGACGCAGTCTCTCTGAATCAGTTGTTACTTTTAGTCCATCAGATACTGGGTAAGCACATGCTGGTACTAGTTTACCGTTAGGTAATTCTACGAGACACATTCTACAAGATGCTTCATTGTATATCCCTTTGAAGAAACAGAGCGTTGGTACACTGAAACCAGCTTTCTTTACGGCATCTAATACTACGGCTCCCTCACTCACCTCTACTTCTTTCCCATTGACTATTACTTTAACCATATTCTACACCCTTTCACCTTTTCTCAACTGCTCCTACAGGACATACAATAAAGCATTGACCACAACGTATACACTTAGAAACATCTATCACATGCTTCTTACCGGGTTCGCCAGAAATTGCTCCAGATGGACAACTCTGCTTACACGTACCACATCCAATACATTTATCGGGGTTTATCCAATACTCTACTAGGTTGCGGCAAACTTTAGCTGGACACTTCTTATCGCGTACATGTGCTAGGTACTCGTCTTCAAAATATCTCAGCGTCGATAAGACTGGGTTGGGAGCGGTTCCTCCAAGTGCGCAGAGACTAGCACTTCTAACTATCTCTCCAAGCTCCCTAAGTACTTCTAGATCCTCCTCACGTCCCTTGCCCTCAGTTATCCTTGTTAGAGTATCATATAGGATCTTCATTCCTATACGGCAGGGGAAGCACTTACCACATGACTCTGCAACAGTGAATGATGTGAAGAATTTAGCTACATCAACCATGCAGCTCTTATCGTCTATAACTACTATTCCGCCGGAACCCATTATTGCTCCAGCTTTCTGTAGGGTTTCATAGTCTATTGGTGTTGTTAGTAGACTTGCTGGAATACATCCACCACTAGGACCGCCTATTTGCACTGCTTTTATTTTACGCCCTTCTCCTGGACCCCCAGCTATTTCTTCTACAAGCTTCTTTATCGTAGTACCCACTGGAACCTCGTAAGCACCAGTACGCTGGACAGCACCTGTTACACAGAACATTTTAGTGCCCTTGGTTTTCTCCGTACCCATTGCAGCGAACTTCTCCCATCCTTCAGCCATTATGGTGGCTACGTGAGCTAGTGTTTCAACATTATTTATGATAGTAGGTTTACCCCATAACCCCTTAGTTGCCGGGTAAGGTGGTCTCTGCCTCGGCCTAGTACGGCCTTCTATTGCGGCAATGAGAGCTGTTTCTTCACCGCATACGAAGGCTCCAGCACTTAGAATTACTTCTACATCGAAGTCAAAGCCTCTTCCAAGAATGTTTTTCCCGAGTAATCCGTATTTCCTGGCTTGTTCTATTGCTTTGGATAAGCGTTCAGCCATTAATGGCTTCTCAGCTCTAACAAATATGAAGCCCTTTGAAGCACCAATAGTATAAGCCGCTATAATTAAGCCCTCGAGTACTCGGTGCGGATCTGATTCAGCTAGTAATCTATTCATAAATGCTCCTGGATCGCCTTCATCAGCATTCATTATAACGTATTTTACATCGCCTGGTTGCTCTCTCGCGATTTTCCATTTAAGCCATGTAGGGAATCCAGCACCGCCTCTTCCCCTCAGTCCAGCTTTCTTTATTTCCTCTATTATTTCCTCGGGCTCCATTCTTAGAGCTCTATCGAGGCCACGGTATCCTCCTAGGGCGATGTATTCTTCTATAGACTCTGGATTAACTATACCACAGTTACGTGAAACCCATCGGGTTTGATTCCTCCACTGGGGTAGTTCTTCTAGCAATGGCACTTTGTCTTCTCCTTTAGCTCTACCAGTACGGTTTCTTAGAGCATAAGCGCTTGAAACATCCCCAGAGAGGTATTCTGATATTATTTTTGACACATCACTTGGCTTCACGTTTGCATAGATAGCTGATGGCATATCGGTTTTAGATAACTCTATCCAGGGATCCATATAACACATTCCCATACATCCACTAATAGTTACATCTGCCCGTATTCCACGGGACTTCACGACGTCTAGAACTGTCTTGTATACTTCTTCTGCTCCAGCAGCAATAGTACAACTAGCCATGGGAACCTTTATCTTAAACCCCGTCTTACCGTAAAGGATTTCTTTTATTCTATTCTCTCTCTTCCTCTTACACTCCGGGTCGTCGTGGCATAATGGCCCCTCTACACGACATCTAATATAATTCCTACATGGATACTCTAGAGTATGCCAACATTTATCACAACATTTATCCATTAGACTCCACGTCATAGGGGTCACCTTTTCTTCTCTTTAATTTTCTTTAAAGCCATAGAACGGTATTTTGCAATAATTTTACGTAGTTCTAAAGAATTAACGTGACCGTGGAGATACCTTTCCGAGCCATCCCTACTTGTTATCATGATTACTGGTGCTAGACTACACGCGCCAAAGCATCTGGCTTTTTCGAGGCTGAATATCCCGTCTTTTGTTGTCTTACTATACTTGTCTAATCCGAGAATATTTCTTAGTATATCATAATTATCTGCATTTCCTTTCAAGTGACACGCTGTCCCCATACATACCCATATAATGTAGTATCCCGGTGGTTCTAGGGTGAATTGATGATAGAAGGTTGCGACATTTAATACATCTACTAGTGGAATACCAGTTTGTCTTGAAAGCTCTTCAAGTGCTTCGCGGGGCAAGTAGCCATAATGTTTTTGTATCTCCTGCAACATCCTCATAAGATATTGTCTCTTGCCCTGATAGCGTTCCACGATGCTGTGGACTACTTCAGCAACATCTCCTAAGTCAACTAGGATTGCTGAACCAGTTTTTGGTTGAGATGAAGTAGCCACGGTCATAGTTCGTAGACCTATAACTGTGTTATATGGACAAACAATACTGGTAGTTATATTTGAGATAAATAAACTTTTTTACAAATATTGAGAATAGAATCCCTTTAAATATATTAAAGAAATAATCAATTATTAAGCTAAGAGAGAAAAACACATACTAACCTCTAAAACTTATATCATACCAAACACTTAAAATGAACCAAGACCCGATTTAATGGAGGACTAAGACAATGAACTATAAGATACTATTATACCTAGAACCCGTACTCGTAGAATTACCTATACGTGTAAAGGGTGAGGAAGCCGAGAAAATACAGAAGGGCTTCAATATAAGATACATGGTATATAATGCACGGAACGGTTCATTTATACGTGAGGGCATAGAGGAGAAAGTACTTGAACTAGAAGTAAACGGTAAAATACATATAACACCGCCAGTGTTGTCGAAGAATAATATTGTCTTAACAGCCTTT
>CAZWTS010000024.1:0-5760 GCA_964637085.1 uncultured Desulfurococcales archaeon
AGAGTATTCGAGTTTAAGTGAGATTAAAGGTGGTATTGAGTTTAAGGTTCCCCGTATTGGTGGAGATCCACTACGATTTCTATCTAAGAATCCTAGAGTTATCCGTGATTATCCTAGGCCACTATATTTACTTAATGTTCAATATGATGGTGATTTGGGTAAAGCATTAATAAAGTTTCTTGACGAGGAGGAATCGGATATCGTATTATATTATGATGGATATAATCACAAACCCTATTTTCTAGTAGACGTACCACCCGATAAGGTCTATGATAATGAAAGTGTAGTTTCCCATCCCTCTTTCGATCACGTTGAGAGAGTTGAGAAGATAGATTTATTATTTAATAGACGTAAGGTTATGACTAAAATAGTTACAAAAGACCCCTTAGCTGTTAGATCTCTTAGAACAAAGTTCCCTAAAGCGTGGGAGGCTAATATAAAGTATCATAATAACTATATTTATGATCTTCAACTCATACCTGGTATGCCTTACTATGTGAGGGAGGGTAAACTAGAACCCGTAAAAGTAGAGATAAGTAAGGAGTTCTACGAGTTACTAGATAAGGCGTTTAAAGAAGAACACGAGGAAACAAGAAAGCTAGCAGTAGAATGGGCTCCCTTATTCGAAGTGCCAGCTCCCAGAGTTAGAAGATTGGCATTAGATATAGAAGTCTACACGCCCTTTAAGGGGAGAATGCCCGATCCCCATAAAGCAGATTATCCTATTATAAGTATAGCATTAGTAGGTAGTGATGGATTAAACAGGGTTCTTTTACTTGTTCGCGAGGATAGCGTATTTGGGGAACCTACCAGTGATTATCCTAAGGAGGCTTCTATAGAACTATTTGATGATGAGCGTAGTTTAATTATCGAAGCTTTTAGGATAATAAATGAGTATCCAGTAGTAATAACGTTCAATGGCGATAACTTTGATATAACATATCTATACAATCGTGCATTGAAACTCGGTGTTCCCCGTTCACTGATACCAGTTATATGGTTTAGAGACTATCCGTCATTTAGGAAAGGCGTTCACATAGACCTATACAAATTCTTTGAAAACAAATCAATCCAAGTATATGCTTTCAGCGGTAAATATAAGGATCTAACTCTAGATGCAATAGCTAGTGCCCTCCTTGGTGTTTCAAAGGTAAAACTGGAAGAACATATAGGATTACTAGACATAGCTACACTGGCAACATACAACTACAGAGATGCATGGCTTACTTTACAACTCACATTGTTTGATGACGAACTCGTATGGCGTTTAATGATACTATTAATGCGTATCAGTAAGCTCGGATTAGAAGATGTTGTAAGAAGAAAAGTATCAAAATGGATTCAAAGTCTGTTCTATTGGGAGCACCGTAGAAGAAATTACTTGATACCTTTATCAGAGGATATTATAACTCTTAAGAGTAGGGTAGTGACCGAAGCCATAATCAAAGGGAAAAAATATGCTGGTGCAATAGTAATAGACCCCCCTATGGGAGTTTTCTTCAATGTAGTAGTACTTGATTTCGCATCACTATACCCTAGTATAATAAAGAGATGGAATCTAAGCTATGAGACGGTAGACCCTCCCGAGGGGGCATGTAGCCCAGGCAAAAAAATCTATGTAAGGGATGAAAATGGTAATATTATTCATGAAGTCTGCATAGAGAGGCCTGGTTTAACAGCTCAAATAACTGGTTTACTCAGAGACTTTAGAGTAAGAATATATAAGAAGAAGGCGAAAGACAAAAAGTTGCCACCAACGGAGAGAAGCTGGTATGATGTAGTACAACGGGCCATGAAGGTTTATATAAATGCGAGTTATGGCGTATTTGGCGCTTCAAGTTTTCCCTTATACGCACCACCTGTAGCTGAAAGTGTTACAGCTATAGGTAGGTACACAATAAAGAGCACAATAATGAAGGCAAAGGAATTAGGTTTAAGAGTATTATACGGTGATACAGATTCATTATTCCTATGGCACCCGCAAGAAGAACTCTTAGATGAGCTTAGAGAATGGGTGAATAATAACTTTGAACTAGAATTAGACATAGATAAATCATATAAATATGTGGCGTTCTCTGGTTTAAAAAAGAATTATGTTGGAGTTTATCCCGATGGTACAGTAGACGTAAAGGGATTAATGGGTAAGAAAAGGAATACTCCAGAGTTCCTAAAGAAGGCTTTCGTAGAAGTTCTAGAGGCACTCGGTAGAGTAAACACTCCAGAAGAGTTCGAAGAAGTAAAAGAACATATTCGTCAAAAAGTAAAAACAATATACACTAGGTTAAGGAATACTCAATTCACATTAGACGAACTAGCATTTAAAGTAGCATTATCTAAAGACTTAGATAAGTATCAAAAAACAACGCCACAACATGTAAGAGCAGCTCGGCAGCTCAAAGCGATAGGTATATCAGTAGCTGCTGGGGACATAATATTCTTCGTTAAGGTTAAGGGGAGAGAAGGCGTAAAACCGATACAATTAGCAAAACTCCACGAAATACATGTAGACAAGTATCTCGAGATAGTTAAATCGACATTCGAACAAATACTACAAGCGCTAAACATAGACTGGAAGGAAATAGCTGGCATATCTAAACTAGAAGCATTCTTTGGTTTCTAAAAGTCTAGTCTATGTAAGTATAAGCGAGATCGGAAAGTATGTTTATTTCTTTCTTCTCTTCTTCTTGGCTTTCTTTGGCTTCTCGGCTTCCTCTTCTATTTCTTCTAATTCCTCTTCTAGTTCACTAAAATCTACTTCACTACTAGTACTTGGCTGCTGTATTAATGTACTTCCTGCTGCAGCTTCTTCTAATTCCTTCTTAATGTTCTCATCCACGTAGGGAGCTATTAGGTACATTTTCCTATCTTGATAGCTTCCCTCAACCCAGAAGTTATCGAAGCTTATAGTGTATATTGTTATACTAAATACGGCGTATCCATCGGGGGTTCTCTCAAGCCCGTATTTAGAGAATTTCTCAAACTGCTCTGGACTTATGGGAAGCTTTAAGCGGACCTCATATTTATCGCGTAATACTACAAAGTCTGAATATATTGGTTCCCATTCGTTTAATGCTTTTCTAGCATAATTTTTAACTATATCTTCTATTTTTCCTTCTTCTATAATACTCTGTACGATTCTTCCATCTTCAGCCCTGATTACTAGGATTTTATCGTTCATGACCATTCTACACCTATTATTCTGGGGTCTGGAATAAGTATTAATGGTATACCCTTATTTGTGTTCCCCTATAACGTATAAATAGAGTGTATGTGTTACACGTCCGTCATGTATGGTGGCTATTACCTTAGGTTTCCATCCAGGTATCTGGAACTCGTGGGAAACAACTCTTGTACCAGGCCTCAATTCTGCTTCGAGTTTCGGGCGCAATCTTTCATTAACACTTGTCAAAAGAAATAATGTTACTATCGTTGCATCAGAGATATCGGCTTTGAACATGTCTTCCCGTATAATCTCTGCTCTCCCCTTTATTCCAAGTTCCTCTATTTTCTTCTTAGCTTCTCTTACTAAATCATCTCTAATTTCTACTCCAACGGCTTTCTTGACGCCAAATTCTCTTACTGCTATTATTACTACTCTTCCGTCTCCAGCCCCTAAATCATATACGATGTCGTCTGATCCCGCACCAGCTAGTTCAAGCATTTTCCTTACAACTATTTCGGGAGAGGGTACAAAGGGTACTTGAGGATAATACATGGAATCTCTAGCCTCATTAAACAAGACAGTTTATGAAAAATATTTTTTCGTCAACTATTATCCCTACTCTCTACCTAACCTACTTCTTCTCCCGTAAGCTCCTTGACCTTAGATAATATTATTTCTCTAGCCTTCTCTACATCTGGTTGGAGGGACGCCGTTAACGGCATAGTTTTTTGCGTGAGAACGGGCTTTATGGTTCCATCATCTAGTTCGACTAATAATTGAGGCGTACCTGCCATACCAAATTCATCTGTTTCGCCATACTTTATTAGAAACATATAGTCTTCATATTTGACTTCTTTCTCAGCGCCTAGTTTCTCGGCCATTTCATCTAGTAGTCTTGAAAACAATTTATGTAATGGATGATGTGTAGCTGTTACTAAGATTAGCTTCTTTACCTTAGCCATTTCTCACTCCTCAAACCTACCTAACAGAAAACGGTTTAAAAACTACTCTCTCAATCAAAACGATTTTTGCTCAGAAAGGCCAGGTTACATCACTAATAACAGTTGTAGCCAAAATCATCATCGCTAAAACATCTACTAAATTACTGCGTTGATGTTTTTATTATAAGCTTCCTACCACGCCATTCATACTTATTGTTCTTTAATGCATCAAGTATTCTTTTAGCTACCTCATCCTTCGGATGCCTTTTTAGATGATGTTCAAGTCTTCTAATATACCTAAGTTTCCGAGACATCCCCCATCCCCAAGTAATATCTTAATAAATAATAGAGCAGCATAAAAAAGCTATATGTCCAAATCATAAATGGCCTTCAAAAAGAGTGGGCTCGGTACGCGAACCTTTTCACCATCAAATCGGGAAGAATTCTTCCCGATTCTGATCCCGGATTCCTCCTCATAGCCCAGATATATAAGGATGTGGAGGGAGACTAAAATAGTCTTAGACAATAAAATTATGTTTACTGGATATACTAGGTTCCATAGAAGAGGAGGCGAAAAACAATGCCATTAAAGCTTCGCTTTGGGCCCGCTGGTAAACCCGTAGATTTTAAAGGAGATATGGTAAAGGTCCCCGAGTACTTAGCAAAGATAGGTCTAGATGCACTCGAATACGAGGCTGTAAGAGGGGTACGTATTTCAGAAGACAAGGCAAGACGCTTAGGTGAAGAAGCTCGTAAATATAATATAGTACTAAGTCTTCACGCACCATATTATGTTAATCTAGCTTCAAGGGATGAAGCTAAATTAAAAGCAAGCATTAAGAGAGTAATAGAATCATTAAAGGCAGCTTACTGGATGGGAGCTTACGTAGTAGTAATCCATGTAGGCTACTATAAAGGCCACGAGTCTCGTAGAAGTGCGCTAAAACATGCCATACACTCATTGAAAAATATTGAGGAACAAATGAAACAAATAGGCATAAAAGATGTTTGGATAGGCCCAGAGACTACCGGTAAGAAGACACAGATAGGTAGTATCGAGGAGATAATCGAAATATGTACTAGTATCAACATGTGTAGGCCCGTAGTCGACTGGGCCCATCTTCATGCACGCGCACTAGGGATGCATATCAGAAATGTAGATGATGTAATAAAGATAATAGATGAGCTTGAAAGGAACCTGGATCCAAAGGCACTAAAACCACTACATCAGCATTTCTCCAAAATAGAATATGGGAGTGGTGGTGAAAAAGAACATCATACATTAGGCGAGGAGGAATATGGTCCGGATTTCAGAATAGTATGTCGTGGGTTAAAGGAAGTAGGAGTCGAGGGTGTCATAATAAGTGAAAGCCCTATTCTCGATAAGGACGCATTGGTAATGAAGGCTGTTTGTTGTGAGGAGGAACATTATTGCTAACAAGGTTTCGATCAGTCGTAAAGGAGATTATTAGACCTATAGCATTATTTTTCATCAAAATAGGGGCAGGTCCTAACCATGTAACAATAACGGGTTTGTTCATAGCATTAATGGTACCAATACTATTTTACTATAATCAAGGACTGCTAGCATTATTATTTTTTGTTATAAGTGGATTATTCGATACCGTTGATGGAGAGGTAGCTAGAATAACAGGT
>CAZWTS010000025.1:0-4363 GCA_964637085.1 uncultured Desulfurococcales archaeon
TAGCTAGGATAAAAGGGGCCCGAGTAAAATATGTTGACATAACTGATGAGGGGTACCTCAAGTATAGTGATTTCGAGGAGCTCGTTACCGAGAAGACTAAGGTAGTAGCCCTACCGGGTATGAGCAATGTACTCGGCACAATAAATGATGTAAAGAGGGTTGTAAAGATCGCGCATGAAGTAGGGGCGATAGTCGTCCTAGACGGTGCCCAGAGCGTGCCCCATACACCTACGGACGTGAGGGATCTAGGGATCGACTTCCTAGCGTTCAGCGGGCATAAGATGCTTGGGCCTACTGGAACCGGCGTTTTATGGGGGAGGATCGATCTACTGGAGGATATGATGCCCTTTAAAGTGGGTGGAGACACTATAAAGGATGTAACACTATACGATGTAGTATGGCATGATCTCCCGTGGAGATTTGAAGCTGGTACACCAAATATTGCTGGCGGGATAGGGTTAGCAGT
Organism: uncultured Desulfurococcales archaeon; assembly: GCA_964637085.1. Taxonomy (GTDB): domain Archaea; phylum Thermoproteota; class Thermoprotei_A; order Sulfolobales; family WANQ01; genus JALWGO01. Next base: position 467 of record CAZWTS010000025.1, read on the forward strand.
AGCAGCAGAATACCTTATGAGGCTTGGAATGGGAAATGTAAGACAACATGAAATAGAATTAACAGAATATACATTAAAGCGCATAAGAGAAGAATTGAGCAATGAAGTAGAATATTATGGTCCATGGGATGCTAGAGTTAAGGGAGGAGTAATAGCATTCAATATAAAAGACCTACATTACCATACAGTTGGTAAAGCCTTAGACATGCTCGGTATAGCTGTTAGAACAGGAAAGCATTGCGCACATCCTCTACACTATAGGCTAGGTATCAATGGTACTGTTAGAGCAAGCTACTACATATATAATACACGAGAAGAAGTAGACATACTAATAGAGGCATTGAAAACAATCATAGGACTAAAAGACACCTTGAAAACTACTGAGGAGACTGACTACTGTCCCGGTGGATAGCATCCATTATCTCCTGGTAGATACCCATAGGCTCTGTTGGTCCCGGAAACTTAGGCACTATTAAGTCTACGAAACGTATATGTGTTCCATTATTATATACTATTATAAGTGATGGAGGATAAGCTAGCCCGCCTCCAGTAACATAGTATACCAGTTGTTCGTAATAAGTAAGAGTTACTTGAGCCGTAGCCTCACGGCAGTCTAAAGGTCTAAAACTAGTACATGCAACTCTAACCACATATACATTTCCCGGTTTCTCCGTTTCAAATAATTGTAGGAGACCTTTCCACTCGTTTTCACGGAACTTTACTGAGTCCTCCATATCATTAGAATCCACGAATACTACTCCATAACTATTGTTTGGCGGAGTCCAGGGATGCGTTGAAGCATATGTCTCCTTAACCGGGTATTCTATGTAGACTCCATCGGGCTGACTCATACCTGGGATAAGAATCATTAAAGCACCCGCAACAGATCCTATTACAACCACTAATCCAACTATTATAGAAAATAGTCTTAGACTACGCTTCCTAACCACTTTAAACACGCCTCAAACTAAGACTAATAATCATAGAATATATTTGATAATGCTCGCTTAAACTGTTAAATAGTTATAGTTTTAAGCTTAGCTATCACGCTAAACTATTCACGGGCAATTATAATGGAGTATTCTTGGGGGCTCCTATCAGTATTAGCAGCATCTATTGCATGGGGTATTGCACCAGCCATTATAAAAATAGGTGTTAGAAGCCACGTAGATGCCCGTGGATTTAATACGATCCGCGTCTTCATTGCAGCTCCAATTATAGCATTGATACTCTACTTCTCAAGTGAACCTTTTACTATACCAGAGAGTATTTATGGATGGCTAGCTATTCTTGCAGCCAGCCTCTTGGGTCCAGGTCTAGGCGATGTAGCTTACATATATTCTATAAGGGAAATCGGCGGCGGAAGAGCAGTAACGATAGGCTATACTTATATATTGATTTCACAGTTCCTAGCAGTATTATTACTAGGGGAGAGACCAGCAATACAACTATTCATCGGGAGTATTATAGCATTAATCGGTATATGGTTAGTTGCAGAGGAAGCAAAAACCGAAGCTGGTGATAAGAGAGGCATAATAGCGGCACTTATAGCAGCTGGAGCATGGGGGTTTGGTAGCATAGCTAATAAGTATGCTTTACTCTATGTTGGTCCCCTGACATTATCCTTTCTAAGAATACTAATACTAATACCGTTAATGCTTCTCCTAGGTTACCGTGGATTTAAGAGCCTTGATAAGAGAGCAGTAGTAATGGCTAGTATAACTGGTGTACTAAGCTACGGTTTCGGTATACCGTTATTCCTATATGCTATAAGTACAGTTGGTGTATCAGTTACGGTTCTAGTAACAGCTCTCGCACCAGTATTGGGTAAGGTTTTCTCAATAATATTAGCCAAGGAGAGCTTTATTTTAAAGGGAGTAGCTGGCACCATAATAGCAGTAATAGGTATTGTTATAGGAGTACTGGGATGAAGGACTTCGTGAAGATTCTTCGACAGTACTGGTTATTACTAATAACGTTCTCTACTGGTTTCTTGGTCTACGTCTTTCTCCACTTGAGAAACCCCCTCGTATACGGTGTGGACGGAGCTTTTTATGCCGGGGAAATAAAATGTATTATTTCAATGGGTTATCCATGCCTACTTGACTCCCCCTTACCACTTTACTTACCAGTTCTATTTGTTCTAATCGGAGCGGACACCTTACTAGCTGTTAAGCTAGCTTTAGCTCTATTTACCAGTCTTACAACAATACCGGTCTACATGATTTCTTTCCGTGCTACAAGGAGCCATTTCTATGCTTTTATTAGCTCTCTAATATACCTCTTTAATCCTTTTACTATGAGGTTAGGTGTAGAGTTTTTAAAGAATATTGTAGCCCTATTTTTCTTTATGTTCTTTATCTATTACTTCTATATTATAATTGTTGTAGGAGAGAAGGAAAAGCATAAGTGGCTATACCCTATAATATTACTGATAGCTTTATCCCATATACTAGTTTATATTATTTTGATAGCATTCACGCTAATAGCACTACTCTATTCAATAGCATACTCTAGAAATCTTACCAAGCCTCTACTACTTGTATTCTTATACGAGATATTTCTAGTAGTCTTTGACTTCTTTATACCAGTTTTACATTTATCCCCATACATTAAGCTATTGTTTAATAGTGGTAGCAGCCAGCTCTCAGTACTAAGGACTATAGATTATATGAGCCCAGAAATGCTATTGGTAATCACTTCAATATTATCCATGATTTACGCATTGTATATTACGCGGAATAAGATTATTATCCTTCCAATATTATTACTTGAGCTAACAGTTCTAATACCACTACCCTTTTTTGCCGGCATATCTTGGAGGCTCCTCCTACTATTCTCTATATACTTGCCATTATCAGTAACTTTTTGCTATGGTCAACCAAATAGTAGGCTTACTAGCATTAAGAGCTTCATCGCTATAATAATACTTGTTTTCTCCATAACATTATCATTAAGTACCTCAATAGGATACTACAGACCATTACTGGGACAAGATATAGTTAGTGAACTAGAAAATACTCTACCATTACTAGTAGAAAACAATACCATAATTATAGTCCCCGATAAAATTCTACGGCACTGGGTCTTTTTCACGATAGCACCAAATATAGTCTTCGAAGACTATGATCAAGCTTTAAACTATCTATTAGAAAGGAATAGGGATCCCCATAGATACGTCTTCTTTGAGATCCTTTACTCTCCCAACCCTACTATTCCTCCCCCACCACCCAGCTTAGAACACATATTATTATATCGTGGCAGATACATTTACGTTTACGAATTAGAGACGGGGTAAACATGAATGATTAGCAGAATACTCGTAACAGGTGCCCTAGGCTTTATAGGTTATCATACATGCATGCACCTGGCGTCTAAGGGATACTATATAGTTGGAGTAGATAATGGATCACGCGGTAAATTAGAGCGAAAAACAAGCCTAGAAGAAAACAATGTAGCTATAGAAATAGTTGATATTAGAGATTATGAGAGAATCTCAGGTATTTTCTCGAAGTATAAGCCGGAAGCAGTAGTACATGCTGCTGCATTGATAAGTGTTGAGGAGAGCTTCGAGAAACCACTATTATATGAGGATGTTAATTCTAGAGGTACCATAGTATTAGTATTAAATGCTAGTAGACATGGTTCTCGAAAATTCATCTATATTAGTTCAGCCGCAGTCTACGGCAATCCCATAAGGCTACCAATAGATGAAGAACATCCATTGAATCCTCTTTCACCATATGGTGTTTCTAAGTTATCAGGGGAATACTATGTTAAAACACTGTTCAATAATGCAGGCAGAGCTATTACATTGAGACTATTTAATGTCTACGGATTAGGTCAGAACCCAGAATACGCTGGTGTCATATCGAAATTCTTAGAAAGGCTTTCTCG
>CAZWTS010000026.1:0-6055 GCA_964637085.1 uncultured Desulfurococcales archaeon
AGATTTGTGATCTCTTAATTAAGAGTTGATAGATATTGGAAACTACAGACAGACGCTATCTCATAAACTTAGCTAAAAATGCTTTAAGAGGCGAGAAGCAAGCTATAGCGAAGCTCATAACACTAGTAGAGGAATCAATAGAAAACTTTGAAGCAATATCAGAAATCATATGGCCACGGACTCTTAGAGCACATGTAATCGGCGTTACGGGAATGCCAGGTGCTGGGAAGAGTACTCTTATATCAAGGCTCGTAAAGCTATTGAGAAGAGAGGGTAAACGTATCGGAATAATAGCAATAGATCCCTCAAGTCCCTTAAGCGGGGGGAGCCTATTAGGGGATCGTATAAGAATGCAGAGATACCTCGATGAAGGAGTATTTATGCGAAGCATGCCGGCTAGGAGGGAAGGAGTACTCCCATGGAGAGCTCTTTTAGCATTAGAGATTCTTGATGCGGCTGGATATGACTATGTAATAATAGAAACAGTTGGTGCGGGACAAAGTGATGTCCAAATAATGAATGCAGCCGACACTGTTATCGTAACAATTATACCTGGTGCTGGAGACGAAATACAAATGCTAAAAGCGGGGCTTATGGAAATAGGCGACATTTATGTAGTAAATAAAGCTGATAGACCCGAAGCAGAAACGACGTTTAACCAGGTAAAATTCGCCTTAGAAAACATTGTTAGAGAAGGTGGATGGAAGCCACCAATACATATGACTGCAGCAGTGATGAATAGAGGTATTAAAGAACTCTTAGAAGCAGTAAAGAAACACTATGTATTCTTAAAGGAAAATAATATTCTCACTACAAGAAGAGAGAAGAGAAGATTATTAGAACTCGACATGATGCTTAAAGCACGATTCGAAGACCAGGTTAAGAATTTAATTAGTCGGAGCAAAATGTTAAATGAATTAATAGATAAAGTTAAGAAGGGATCCATAGATCCTGTCCGCGCATCAAAAAATATACTATATGAAATAGCTAGTCAACTCTACGGGGCTAGGAGTTAATTAAGGAGTATTAGAGTTATACTATTGGAGTGCCCATAGTGTGGTACAAGGTAGTGAGCAAAAGTATTGTAGAGTATATTTCATCGTTACCATTAGTGGTTCTCGATCCGAAGAATCTAGTAGAAGGTAGGATATTCCAGAGGATACCAAATATCGTTTTAGGACTAATAACAATGATACTGTTTAGTACAGCAAAATATCAAGTGATTTCCGGTATAATAATGTTCAAAACATTGGAAATGCTGGTAGCTCTCTTTCCGCAATACGGTTTCTTAACATATTATGCGGGATACGTTAATGCTTGGGGAGTATTCTTAGGAGTAGTTGTAGACGTATTATTATTGTTGTCGTTCACTCTACTATTCTATGCTGGTATGAAGTTACTCGGAATAAAACATAGTTTTAATAATAGTTTAACCATAGTTAGCTTTTCGTGGATTTCAGAAGTCATAGTTATCATCGCTGGATTAGTAGCTCTTCCATTCGATATAGTCTCATCCGCACTAATCCTAATAATATCACTAATAATTGCTTTAGCATTAAAGGCTTGCATTATAGTTAACGCTTATACTAAAGTATTTAGCACTAAATGGGTAAACGTATTGGCAGTTCTCCTAATATCCATAATAGTACTAGGGCTAATAATCATAGGAGTAATAATGGTGTAAATAATTGAATAAGAACACTATAACTGGTATAATACTTATAGGATTCCTCATAATAGGTCTCCTTTACCCGCTAATCACAATGCAAGTATATGTGCCACATAAAGAAGCTAATTTTAAGAGCCTAGTAAAAACAATATATAATACAATAATAGAAAATATTCTCGCAAAATCCAACACTACAACTACCTTAATCCTAAACAATGAACCCACAGTCTTTAAAATCAGGAGCTCTATAGTAAAAATGTATTCATCTACGAATAAAGACATAGAAGTAAAATTAGTCTCTCTAGAAAACATACCATCAGATTACATGTTATTTAACGAGACGAATAAACAAGTACTTCTAATAATTGGTTACTATGTAGAAGTAGCCCTCCCTAGTAAAATAAAATATCTAGAAGTAGATGGTAAGCTATCATATATATCAGTGATCTTGGAGAACATTTCATATAGTTATATGAAAGCTGGATTCCTAGGAAGCATAGTAGAGCTAACACTAGAAAATGGTATGCTAGACGCAGCTGTTATAAGGCTCGATGAATCACTCATGGAAGCCTATATTAATAATACACAACTAAACTTTACAGGGGAATTATCATTGGAATTTGAAACCTATACATCAATATTATACGCTCATGTAAACATAGATAATAGTACGAAGGTTAGAGTTATTAGAGAAAATATAGGTGGAGTAGAAGAAGTAAATATTAATGGCTCGAGACTATATGAGTACTACTATGTTGATCCAGAATATTATGAGTCCTCTAAGAGACTACATATAGCCTTAAAAGGATTTGGTAGTGGTATAAGAATAGATTTAAACCGTATAGGATAAGTTGTTTTGAGAAGAATTCTCTCCTGGTGTAATCATAGACTTGAAGCAGATTATGGACAGTATATGGGGGATTATGAAAGAGAACGAGAGAATAGTTGGAGCTGCTGCAGTCACGGTTAATAATATGGTTTTAAGTATTATAATAGCAACGGAGGGGGGTGCTCCACTAAGAAAAACATTGATAAAAATTAGTAATAGAAACATACCTGTAGTAATAATTTCCAAGACTCTCCTAGTAGGAGATGCCTACTATGATCTGCTCGGAGACTATATGGTATCATACATATTGCTTCCGCTAAAAATATTATATGATAGAGGATTCTTAAGAAAAACAGTAGTGGACACACGTAGAAGAATCATTGATGACGAAGTGAGCATCCTAGCAAGCTATGGTAAGATCTTATCATATGCGTTAATACCTATCGAGTATTTTCCATTAAAAGCATTATCTGTGAGAGCACGACTCTATAGTACTATCTACTCTATAGTAATGGAACTTGTCAATAGGAATGGCGTGGAGGCTATTAGAAGAATTCTCCGGGAAACCTATCGTGACGTGATAAACTTTATAATTGAGAAAAATCGTTTAGTAAAAGTAGATGAGGAGTATGTTAGATTATCTAAAAGAGTCCTATTAGAACCAGGCTACAAAAAATACATTCCACGTATAAAGGAGAAAATAACACCTATAGCAATGTCTATAACAAGCTTCCTTATAGATGAACGGTCTCCGAGTACGGGTCAAAGAGAACTACCATTGGAACTTGCAAAGCCTCATGTACTCATTAAAATGAAGGAAGGAATACTAGGACTAGGTGATTGGCGCGAATTAGTGGAGCAAAGATATGGTTCGCTGAGGAGAGAAGAAAAGTTAAGTATTGTTTATGCAACCGAAATATTCCGTGTAAATGGGTATAGAGTTGTTGTTAAACAATACACTTCTCCAAGTAGTATAAAATGGGTTCTAGCTTCTATCGCATCTATTCTTTCTAAAAAATTCATTGTCAACTCTTGGGAACGACAATACAATGAATACCATGCATCAATACTGTTATCTACTAAAGGATTTCCTCATCGCCGAGTACTTGTTGTCGACCCTATCTCAGCGGTAACAGTATTCGAATATATTGAGGGGAAGACAATAATAGATCTCGCTAAAAACAAGCATACCCTCTCGAAAGAGGCATATAGGCTGACGGGAGAGCTCCTAGCAAGACTTCACTTGAACGGAATAGTAATGGGTGATACTAAACCCGATAATTACATATTAACAATACTACAGGGAACTCCAGTCATAGTCCCCATAGACTTAGAGCAGGTTAGAGAAACGAATAGTATAGAGGAGAAAGCATGGGATATAGCGATGTTCGTTTACTTCCATGGAATGGGTTATAGTAGGATCCCGCATCACTATGTGGAATTAATAAAAACATTCTTAGAAGAATACAAGCACATCATGGGTGACGACACCATTATAATTGAAGCAAGTAGGCTGAGATACCAAGTACCATTCATGTATATAGTGCCAGTACATAACTTAATACAATTGAATAATATATTGAAGAATGTTTCTTCATGACGAAGAGGATGGAGTTCCAGCTAAATCTCTTATACGAGGTCTTCCCAGTTTATCTAGCTCTAGTTTATACCACTTACTTTTAACAATATTCATACGTGATTTTAACAATAATATCCTTCTCTCAACTTGAGTTCCACGAGGTAGTATTTTAAGTACTAGTACATTATCCACCAGTGTTTCAAGTATGCTCTCTGAATCATAATTCTTTACTGATAAGTTAAGTACAACAGGTATACCCTCATTCTTTAGCCCCATTATAATCTCCTCTATTGTTCTAATGAATTCTTTTTCATCAAATATCCTCCTTATAGCCGATAAACCATCTACAATTACAAGCCCTATCATTTTTGAATCTCTTAGGATTAAGTTGCTTAAAAGCCATCTAAGCTTTCCTGGTGAAACATCGTAGGGATCCATACATATCATTTTAAGTCCTTTTTCCTCTAGTTCACTAACATTATAGCCGAGAAGCTTTAGAGTCTCTTTTAACTGGCTAACTGGTTCATCAAATGATAAATAGAGTACATCTTCACCGTGTAAAACGTTTTCAGCGGCCATTGTTAGTGTTAGTAAGGTCTTACCACTACCACTCTCACCTACTATTAGAGTAGAGGAACCCTTGATTAATCCTCCTCCAATAAGGCTATCTAGTCCTTCGATACGTGTTTTTATTCTATTTTCTCGATCAATGAATATATTCTTGAACGTTACTGGTGGGTGTAATACAAATCCTATACCCGAAACAATACTGTATTCTATTGCTATATCGGAGATCCACGTTCCCCTAAATTTCAATATATTCATGTATCTCCGATAAGCTCCAGGTTTCTTATAGTCTAAGTTTAATACTATTACTGCATCGGCAATGAATTCTTCAACGCCGTATCCTATTCTATTAGAACCTATCGGTATGTCTTGAATCATTATTATTGTAACATTATAGAGGTTTGCTAAATTATATAGCGCATTATGAAGGGTTGCGCGTGTCTCTATAGGACCTAATACCTGTGTTATTGGAGTAATAGAGTCTATAACTAATCGTTTGGCATTCATTGATACTATAGTATTAAACAATACCTCCATAAATGATGATATAGCCTCTCGGCTAATAGTTGTTGGTAACTGGAGGAATTTAAATAAACCCTTTTTCTCTAGTGCTTCGAAATCCATGTTAAAGTTACTCATAAATGAGTAGAACTTATTTTTAGTCTCAGCAAAACTAACATAGACGCCTGGTTCATTCCACCTAACAGCACCTTCATACAAGAACCTAGCGGCAAAAGCAGACTTACCGGTACCTGGCGCACCAGCCAATAATACCAAGGAGCCTCTAATAAATCCCCCCTGAGTTAATTCATCGAAACCCGGTACACCAGTAGGACATCTTTCACTAAAGTAGTGTACTTCCACACTCAATCACCTCCCTCAGAAACCACACTATTCAGTTCTTATAGAAATACTTTTCATATAAATGAACTGTATAATATCTTTCGCTCATAACTCTTGTAGACTATATTTAAATAAGACTTCAACAGCAAAATAAACCACCTTGCACACCATCCCGAGGGGATCTCCATGCTTACTCTGCGTAGGAGAGATACTAGGGGTATTAGTGGTGTTCTAAGAATGATTGAAGAAGTAGTAGTAGAATATTACGGTCATGCAACGTGGATAATGCTTAAACAACACATATATAACCGTGGCGTTGATATCAATAGTATCGAAGAGGTCTTAGAGGCTGTAAAAGAATTTTTTGGGGGCTCTCAAGAGATCTTAGACGTAATAGTATCAAAATACAGTGATGAGAATGTAGAAGAAGAGTTTTTAAACATAAAATAAATCTCTTCAAAACATCTTCTAATGGTTCTCTGGATATTATTTATTAACACCTAGTTCTCTCCTCTAAATGGTTTTGAATAGGACTCAGAGAGAGGTTGTAGGAGTTGAAGGTTGCTAG
>CAZWTS010000027.1:0-2904 GCA_964637085.1 uncultured Desulfurococcales archaeon
CTAAGCCTATTTTCATAGACATTATGGCTATTAGTGTTAGTGCTGAGACTTCAAATGTAGCTGCTTTTAAGAAGAAAAATCTGTAGCCAGCACGAAAGGCTTCGGGCCCGCCTTCATAAGATACAAGTAGAAATCCTACTATTTCTGAAATGGTCCATAATGCAACAAATCCTATGAGGTTCGGGGAAGCGAACGTGTATATTATTGATAGATTAAATATGTCTATTAATAGTTCTAGTCTGCTTGTTTTATACTTATAGTTAGAATACCATGAAGTATATATTGATACTAATATTGATATTGGGATAGTAAATAAGAGGAATACCGTAGATAAAGAGTCCACTAAACCGAGAATAAATGTAAAAACAGGTAATGAGAAGGCGATTACTCTAGTAATATCCTTTATTAATTTCCTATTAATCTTATTAGCTATTAATATTAGTACCGATGAAACTAGCAATAGAATATATGTTGTTGTCAAAGGCCTACCCTAGTATGATGGTTAGGGTAATGATACCATGCCTTCTAATCTAGCCTTAACTAACTGCTCTGCTTTCCGATGTCTTATTTTTTCTACAACTTTTTGCGATTCGCCATATATTATTGCCGATGCTGGACACATAACGTAGCATGCTGGTTCTAATCCCTGCTCCCTTAGATCCCTACATAGATCGCACTTCATACTTACTCTAGCTTCTGGATTTAACTCTGGTATACCGAAGGGACAAGCATAGAGGCATGCCATACATCCTATACATTTCATTTGATCTACATACACTGCCCCTGTTTCGTCTCTCTTCATTGCACTTGTAGGACAAACTTCGATACATGGCGCCTTACTACAATGCATACATGATAAAGGTACTTTTACTCCAATGCTTGTCTCGTATATTTTTATCAAAGGTTTACCATCATGTATAAACTCGCATACGGCTTCACAGGTTCCACATCCCATACATCTGTCTAAGTCTATATAACGCAGATATGTTATGTTATTTGATTCTATTGCCAATTATGTCACCTTTTTTTCGTTCTTTTCCGGATATATACTTACAAAAACAAATATATATACTTTTGTAAAATACTGCGAAAAGAAAGAACTAAATACGTTTAAATAAAGTTTACATAGGAAAAATTAGTGGGATAAAACAAATAGTTTAATCTATAGTTTACCTATAATTAATTATGTTAACTTTTTAGCTGATAGATATAAGTGAATACTCTTAGCAGCAAACAATCCCGATCTTATTGCTGGTCCTATCATACTGGGCCCTGATACTACGTCTCCAGCTGCAAATACCTTAGGATGCGTTGTACGATAATGCTCGTCCACTATTATACGATACTTTCTATCAAATTTTAATCCTAAGTACCCATTCTCGAAAGGCGGAGTCGGTATCTCACCTATTGCTTCTATTACTGTGTCCGCTTCAAGCGTTATTTCACTTCCCGGAATAGGTATTGGCCTTCTTCTACCACTCTCATCTGGTTCACCTAACCGCATTTTCTGGAATACAACAGCCTTTACTTGACCGTTTTCCCTTATGATTTCTTTCGGCGATATTAGTTCCATCCACTTTACTCCCTTACTCACAAGTTTACGTATTTCGTGGATACCAGCTGGAGCCTCCTTTATAGTTCTTCTATAGGCCATGATTACTTCTTTTGCGCCAGATTTTAATGCTTCAAAAGCGGCATCGACTGCACTAAGACCGCCTCCAACAACTATGACTCTGTTACCTAGTTTTGGTTTATGATTCGTGAACCCCTTCTCATAAATCCTTAATTCGTAAAGAAATTCAAGAGCAGTATAGACTCCAGGGCCCTTTTCTCCAGGGCAATTGAGTCTTCTTGACTGCCAAGTACCTGTTGTTATTAGTACTGCATCATGATTATCAATAATATCTTTTAACGATATTATTTTTTCAACTAATTTATCTCCCTCTTCTTCTCTAGGCTTACTGTTACCATATATTTTCGTCTTTGTGACAAAGTTCACGTTATATTTATCTCGGAGCTCATTTATACCCTCTAAAACATTCTCAGGAGGGATACGTTCACTCGGAATGGCGAAGAGCATTAAGCCGCCAGCTAATGGATTCTTCTCATAGATGTATACATCATAGCCCTGGCAAACTAGGAAACCAGCTCCTGATAAACCCGCTGGTCCCCCGCCTATAATTGCCACCTTTAACTTGCTACGTCCGGGAACTGTTGCTTGTTGTTTGCACATGAAAGTAAACTTCACGGCGTAGCCCCTGGAAAACTTTTTGGAAAATATTTTCCTAATACTTCCACTAAGTACTGAATATATATACTTTACACTTACAGCTGTGAAATTGTTAAAAACAAATTCAATTATACGCGTTTAATGCAGATACTGATTTAAGTGGTTTCTAAGAAAAACTAAAAACCACTCCTAATACTAGGAAAACCAGAACTAGAAACACTAGGGCCCGTCGTCTAGCCTGGTTAGGACGCCGCCCTCACACGGCGGAGGTCCGGGGTTCAAGTCCCCGCGGGCCCACCAAACTTATATACTACCCATCTTCCATGCATATCATCAATGAGTACTTATTCATATTTAATTCTACCATGCATATCACCATTATCCACAATGCATATCACATATTACATCCACTATGTATATCATAATTGAGGTCAGCCAGAATTAGTAGACCCTAAGCTAGTAGACCTATCCAAGATAGACCAGGAGACCAGGTACAAGATATTCATGTATCTGTGGAAGAAGCGTGTAGGAAGCCGTGAGTTAGGCATTCACCCCACCTATACTAATAGGATAAAGAATAGAAAAGTACCAGTATCAGACACAGTACTGGAGAGGCTTCTAGAGTATCTAACTGCAGAGGAATTAGCAGAACTGACAGGCGCGTATGTCATAGA
>CAZWTS010000028.1:0-2908 GCA_964637085.1 uncultured Desulfurococcales archaeon
CAAAAACTCCAAAAGAATTGAAAGTCTATATAAAAACAATCATATGGATATATGGACTAGTAACAAAAACTCCAAAAGAATTGAAAGTAGAGAAACGAAATCCGTTATCTCACCGCTTTCAATTACTCCAAAAACTCCAAAAGAATTGAAAGCAAACCGATTATTTACTATAAAGTGGTTTCCTCCTTGTAAAACAAAAACTCTAAAAGAATTGAAAGAGACCTAGTGCTATCATTATAACTTTTCCTATATCAGTGCCAAAAATTTTAAAAGGATTGAAAGTGGTTTTGTTTTTGTTTGAGAGAGTTGGTGGTTGATGTTTTTGGTTTGTGTTTAGATGTTCCAGAATCCTTTGTATTTTGAGTATTCTTCTTGTTTGTAGGGTAGGGTGTATTTTCTTTTTCTTATTGCTATTATTACGTCGTATATTTCTATGTGTTCTTTTATTAGGTCTATTATTTCGTGGACGTAGTCTACTATTTTTTCGTATGTTAGTATGGGTATGTATATGATTTTGTCCCTGTATTCCATTATTTGTGACCTATGTTTTTCTATTAGAGTGTTTCCGTAGAGTACTGTTCCTATTAGTGGTATTGTTGAGAGTGTTTTTGCTAGTCTTCTTAGAGGGTATTCTTGTGGTACTATTCCTATTATTATGGTTGCGAATACTAGTTTTCCTAAATACTTGTGTGCTCCAGGTATTGCTTTGAGTGAAAATGATTCTATGATATTGTTTTTTGTTAGAAACCTTATGTGATTAGATACTCTTGGCACTGTGTAGCCGAGTTTCTCTGCTATGGCACGCATAGAGCGTAACGGGTCTTTCTGCAACTCCATTATTATACGTAGATCTACTTCGTTAAACCGGCGTATAAAGGAATCTACTTCTAAGTCTTTTTTCCCACGGTTTTCTTCAAATGCCTTCCTTATTTCCTCGTAGAAGTTTACTGTTATCATACCCTTATCATAGTATCTAACTAGGTTGGGCCGAGGTTTATAGGAGCCATCGAGTATTAAATAATACTTCAATCCATCAATATACTTTGATATTATAGTACTCGGGTTATGGACTAGAGGTAAATAATATGACAGAATAGTATTACCCTCAATAGTCGACGCATAAAGCGATAAATACTTGTCGTCTACATTACTAATCTTCTTACTCAAAACCAAAACTATTCTACGCAACCCTATTGCATGATAATTTATCTGCACACTAAAACTCCAGTCGTTTTTAACCTTCTTTAAAAGCTTCTTTACTCTCGATAAATCTACTCCAAGCTCACTAGCTAGCTTCCTCTTAACTAGCGGAGGCTTCTGTTTTAGTATCGAGGAAACTAGTTGTACTTCATCTATATGGTAGTCTCCTAATATGAGCTTCACGCTAGCTGCATCCTCTACTAACAGATTTTATAAAATAATATATAAGGAGACCTCCGCTAAAACCCGATCATATTTGGGATACCGCCACATACCTCCTATTATGGTCGGAGAATATGCGTTGGGGTAAAATACTCAAAAAGATCCTACTAAGCAGGTATACGTGGATAATAACACCAATAATAGTATTCCTAGTAAAGCGTGTCGTAGCATCAGCTCTAACAAGTGGTAGCACAGTAGAACCTACAGCTGGAGACGAAATAGAAGACGACGAAGTAGACTGGGCTTAAACTAGAACCGTTTTTCTAAGAATATTTTTTAGATATCCTAATTTCTTTTCTGCTCAATACTCCTAAGAGCTCTTACCCTATTATTTACTTGTGTCCGCCTTATCGTATTGGCGGCTTGTATTATTGTTGCTCCAGCTACTATTAGTGTTATTGATGTTAATGTAGTTGTTAGTAGTTTAGACACGTCTATGGTTACAATGTTTTCTCCTAGACTTAGAGTTATTATGCCGTGGTTTAATGCGGTGTAAGTATATGCTAGGTAGGCTATGGTTAGGGTTCTTCCAGCTATTAGGTTTAATAGTTTATGGTCTACTAGGTTTATAGTAGTTCTTATAACTGCTACTATTATGTAGGCGTAGACGAGTTTACTTGTAATATCATTTATAGTTGTTGTAAGAGCTGCTAACACTTGGCCACTATTATAGTTTTGAGAACTCGCTATACGTGATGCTGTTTCCATTAACTGTTTCTCTACTAGGGGGTTTAGGTAATAGTTTACTACTACCAGTAATGCTATGATCAAGGCTATGGTTGTAAAGATTTTCTTAGCAGCGGTTTTCTTGTCTACTAGTTTTATCTTCAACTCTCTATTCTACCCTCATATAATGTGTAGTTAATGTATGGTATGCTTACTTTAACGTAGTCTACGCTATCGTTTACAATATAGACTAACTTGGCCTTCTTATGGGATAGGTTTACAGTCTCATTGAAGTATTTATCACCTAGTACTACTTGTAATGGTAGCTTGTTTACTGGTGTCTTCGAAGTTATAGTTACTATTATCTTTGAATGTGTATTGTTTAGTTTGTTTTCCTCAACATATACTCTAAAGAGCTTAAAGAAATCTGCTAGCTGGCTCAGCTTATAGGTTTTTGATACTACACGTAACCCTATGTGTTCTCCACGGTATCGTGCTATTATTGTTAGGTTTTCTCCACGATATTTTTCTAGTGTCTTCAATGGTATCGAGTAGTGGAAATAATGGTTTCTCCAGCCCCCAGGCCCTATACTAGTATTGTATAAGGATAAGTTACCCCACTTTATCTCAACGTCTAGTTTACCGCGGAAGAATTTTGGAAGAGTTAAGTTCACATAGCCCGTTACAGTTAGCTTATCGGTTACGGTTATATTTTCAACTATTATGCGGACTCTAATATCCTTCAAGTTGAAGAGACTTCCTATTTCTCTTTGAGCTTGATCTACTTCTAGTACCATTTGAGTAGAACCCGAGGCGACTA
>CAZWTS010000029.1:0-4915 GCA_964637085.1 uncultured Desulfurococcales archaeon
TGGTCTGCTCCTACTGGTATGAGAACCATTTCGTAGCCTCCGAGATCCCTATGGGTTAGATAGGTTACATCGGCTACCTGGGTTAGTGCCGCCATAATCTTAGCTGGTTCTAGTTCGCCGTAGATTGCTTCTAGCTCATTAAATGTTACTTTTCTCGAGAACATCTGGATTAACCTATAGTATTTTGGATCCTGCTTTGTCTGGAAGTAGAATACTGTTTTATCCGGGTCTAAGCCTGGGGCTATCATATTCGCGATGTATTCTTCTACTCCTGTTCTAATAGTTTCCTCTCTTGGTATTTTTCTAACACTATATGCTTCAGCGTCTGCTATAGCTACGTATACGTCTATTCCGAGTCTCTGATAATATATTAGTTGTTCTACTACCATCTTGTGGCCTAAGTGGAATTTCCCGCTGGGCATAAAGCCTGTTAATACTGCTACCCTAGCACCCTCTTTATAGAGTTTCCAGAACTTGTCGAAATCCCTATGGCCGAAGATTATACCCCGAGTCATGTATTTATGGGGTTTATCTATTTCATTTAATACTTCCTTAAACGGCTTTATACCAAAGTACTGGAAGAGTTTCTCGTATTCCTTTATTGTTGTATGACCCCAGGGGTCTATTCTTAACGCCACAAAAATGGACCACCTATCGTATATGTTATGAGCTGGAAATGATTATTACTGGTTTGGGAAAAAAGATTTACGGTATATAGCCGAGAACACCCACTATTACGTTGATTGACATAGCTATTATCTTAGGGGTTTGTAGCCTACTTCCTTAACAGCTTCAATCATATCTTTTAATGCTTGCTCTAACTTACCGCACTCTATTGTTATTGCTGCAACCTCGTTTTTTCCGCCAATATTGTATCCCTTAAGGCTTAGAGAACTTATTACGTCTATCAAATCGTATTTCCAACTACGTGCATAAACGTGGCAGGGGCCTTCTCCAAGATGCTTAAATGCCACTATAACGATTTTATCCTGGTTTTTTAATGCAAGTCTTCTAGTAATAGCTGATGCTATATAGTATTTTGATTCCACTTTAAAAACGAGTATTTTATCACCTATAATCTCTGTCGGCTTTATTTCTTCGTAACGGTTTAGTTCTCTTTCTACGAGTTTGTATTTATTATTCCATTCATTATCTCTTAGCGCTCTCTCCAAGTCATTATTGTAGTCTAACAGTTTGTCGATAGCCTTCTTAATGCCCTCAATGTCGCCAGAACGATATAGGGAGTCTACTATTTCGGCTAGTCTAACTATATTCTTCCAGTTCCAGTTTAATCTACGGATATAGTATTCTATTTGCATCCAAGCTGGTGTATCCTTAGCCTTTATACCCCGGTCTCCAGCTACTCCGAGCAGTATTTTTAAGTCTAAACTCAACTGTAATAGTTCCCTTAAAACCCAGGTAGTTGAAGGATACATTATCTGTGGTTGCCCAGCGGCAACAGGGTTATAGTATAAGGGTTTAGCTGGTAAAATATTAACGTGGTGATCCACTAGGAGAACTGGCACACCAGTAGATTGTTCTAGTATCTCTAAGTCTCCAGCTTTTAGCGCGTAGTCTAATACTACTATTAAATCAGGCTTAAAGGCATTTATTTTCGACATATCTATAGCATTTACATCATAGTACCCTATTTTAGGGACTATGAAATCTAATTGCACTTTATGCCTCGATAATAGTTCCTTTAGGATACTAGCACTAGCTATTCCATCACTATCCCAGTGGAAGATTATGGTTACTTTATTAGATTCTACTAGATAGTCGTAGAGACTTCCCACGACCCTTATCTCACGGGGAATTGCCAGCGTCAAAATAAACCACGTATAACCGTTAATTATTCAACAAACGGGTTATCGAATCTCAATATTGCTTCTGCTACCTCCGGTCTCATCATGTACTCGGGGGGTTTCTCGCCCTTACGTAGCATTTCTCTAATCTTGGTTCCACTTATCTTTAATCGATGTTCTTCTCCGTGGGGGCAGATTTTAGCGTTTACCATTCCTCCGCATTTTTTACAGTAGAATGCTTCTCTTATGAATAATGGAGTTATACCTAGGTCTGGGAACTCGTCAAAGATATCCCATGCCTCGTAGGGTCCGTAGAAGTTTCCTACACCCGCGTGATCTCTACCAATTATGAAGTGTGTGCATCCAAAATTCTTTCTAAGTATTGCGTGATGTATTGCCTCTCTGGGCCCAGCGTACCTCATAGCTGTTCTAAGTACTGCGAGGACTACTACGTTTTTAGGATAATAGTGTTTTATTAGGGCTTCATATGCCGCTAATATGACTTCGTCCTTGAAGTCTCCTTTCTTCTTCCACCCTACTAGCGGGTTTATGAATAATCCGTCAGTAAATGTTAACGCAGCTTTCTGTACGTATTCGTGGCCTCGGTGTGGTGCATTACGTGTCTGGAATCCAACAATAGTCTTCCATCCTTTCTCGCGGAAGAGTACTCGGGTTTCCTCGGGCCATAAGAGGTATTTATCGAATCCACTACTAATATGGTCTATTAGGTCTATTGGACCGCCGAGCAACAATTCCTTTCTTTCAAGAGTTTTAGCTACACCGGGATGTCTTGTATCTGTGGTTTTATAGACCATTTTCGCGTATTCTTTTTTATCCCAGCCATAGATTTCTTCAACCCTCATTATTGCTAAAGGCTTATTGTTATAGGTTAATGCTATGTCATCGCCTTCTTTTACGCCTACTATGTCATCCGGGTTGACATCTAATACTATAGGTATAGTCCACGGTACGTCATTGCTCAACCTCATATCATATAGTACATGTAAGTAGTCCTCTTGTACTAGGAACCCCTCTAGGGGACTGAATACGCCGTTAGCAATGTTTTCAACATCAACTGCTATATCATATGGTAATTCTAGTTTAGGTAGTTCCCGTGCTTCTTCTCTTAATGCTTCTAGTCTCTTGCCAGTAACTCTTCTCCTAACCAGTCTCCCACCATGAGGCTTGGAAACCATGAATACTCACCTCAAGGTAGTCTAAGGATACTAAAGCCTGTCTTGTTAGAGGTATCCTAGCTTCTTTAGTTTCTCTATAATTCTCTTCTTGTCTTCTTCACTAAATGGTTCAGCATACTTAGCTTCCTCGTGCGCCGCTATTATTTCTCGCAACACGTATGTTACGTACTGAGATACACTAGTAAACCCCGTATCCTTTATCAATTCTTTTATACGATTATATAGGGTTACTGGTATTGAAACAGTAGTATATCTACTCCTTGTTTTATCTTTTTCACTCATAACTGGTTAACCTCCACATGTTGGAGAAAGCCTAAATGTACCCGAGAGCTCTTAAACGCTCTTTTACTTTCTCTTCCTCTTCTTTAGAGTACACTTTCTGGGCTTCACTAGTCTCCTCACTTAAAGTCTCATTTAAAACAAATTCCACTAGTTCATCAACACTATTAAAACCACCATATTTTTCTATATATTGCTTAGCTTTCTCATAAACTTCTTTTGAAATCTTAATTGTAACTTTATCTTCGGACACGGTTATACGCCTCTAAGCGACATGTAAGTATATGGTTACATGCTTATTCAATTTTATTGTAATTACTCTTTTTCTATAAGTCCCTTCTCCTCTAAGTATCTTATAACGGTTTCAATGTTTTCCTCAATACTATTATGCTCGCTATCAACTACTATTTCTGGATTCAGGGGCTCCTCATAGGGGTCATCTATACCAGTCATATGTTTTATCTCTCCCCTTAAGGCCTTCTTATACAAGCCCTTAGGATCCCTTCTTATTACTTCTTCTAAGCTACATTTAACGAATGCTTCAATAAAAGGTACTTCTTCTTCAACTATTTCCCTTATCTTCGCGCGTGTATCACGGTATGGTGAAACAAAACTACATAACACTATCACTCCATTCCTAGCTAGGAGTCTCGCTATCCATGCTACACGATATAAGTGGCGGTTTCTTTCCTCACGCGTAAAGCCAGCATCCGGGTTTATGGTTTTGCGTACCCAGTCTCCATCTAGTAATTCAACACGGTATCCGCGTTTTCGTAGCTTCTCCATTACTCCTCGAGCTATGGTTGTTTTACCGCTTCCAGGTAATCCTGTAAACCATACTACAAATCCCTTATCGATGCATTTCATTTCGGATTAAGCACCCCTATTAATTAAATCTAATTAAGAAATGTAGTAGTGGGTTAAAAGGCTATCTCCTATAAGCTTCTATAAGCTCTCTTAAACCTCTCTCCAAGGGTATCTTGGGCTCCCATCCAAGAATGCTTTTAGCTCTACTTATATCGGCGTAGCTATGCATTATATCGCCTTTACGTGGAGGAGCGTAAATGGGCTCTAAGTCTAAGCCAAACAATTTTATCATGAGTTCTGCTAGCTCTCTAATAGAAATTCTCCTACCCGTACCTATATTAAATACCGAGTATTCCTCGAGTTCGACGTTTAAGGCCTTCTCAACAGCTCTTGCAACATCCATGACATGTATGAAATCTCTAGTCTGTTCACCAGTACCAAAAATTACTGGTGGCTTGCCACGAGAAAGCCTTTCTAAGAATTTCGATATGACACCAGCGTATTCTGGGTTCTGACCTAACCCGTAGACATTAAATAACCTCAACGTAACAGCTCTACCCGCATTACTAAACAGTGTTTTAACATAATATTCCCCCGCTAATTTAGAAACACCATACGGTGAAAGAGGGTTTAACGGATGCTCTTCATCTATTGGTAGCCTTATAGGATTGCCGTAGACCGCGGCTGAACTAATATAGATGAATTTTTGGGAACCGTATCTATTAGCATTTAATACTAATATTATGGTCCCCCTAGAATTAACATCCTCATATAATAATGGTTTCTCGAAACTTTCCTCAACACTTATCAATGCAGCAGCATGTACTA
>CAZWTS010000030.1:0-4515 GCA_964637085.1 uncultured Desulfurococcales archaeon
TCTATAAATCGTTGAAAATAACCAACTTAATTTTTGAGGAGGCGACATATTTATGAAGCTATGAGCGAATTTTTCACCAAATAAAAAACGTGATATAAAGAAATTGTCCTTAATTAAAGTGGTAGAAAAATGCACACTTGCAAAAGATAGTATATACAGAACGCTAAGTATAAGTACTAAACACTTAGTATTTTCAATTTTCAAGACTATCAACATAGGGAAAAGTATCAAGGTCAGCAAAATAATCGACTCAAATGAATTAATGTAAATACAGAAAAGCAATATTATAAAAAATATTAACAAGAAAGTTAGGTGTTTTTCTTCCTTAATTACTGTGTATCTCATAAGGATAAGGATAACGGTAAAAATAAATATTACTGTAATTTTTATGATGCCGGGGCACACCAAATACCTAATTAATAGAAAGTATATATTCGCAATATAAATAGTTATTATCAACACCATGAATGCCTTTAAGCACTTTCTTCTCTTTAATACGTTGACGAATTTGGTGTCTAAAATTAACAGCAAGATACCAGTATATACTACATACAATAAAGGTTTAGTTGCTAAATTATATAATGAGGAGATAGCTAGGTTAAACGCGCCAAACTGCCCAATGAATGCACATATTTCGTTTTTAGCAACTATCCTAAAGATAGAAAATATCAGCAATCCATAGACTATATGAAGCAGCATAGGTCCCCAATATATTATTAAAAGAGGATGTGTCCTAGCGTAGACAGAGAGGAGGCTTATAAAAAGTGGGATTATAGGCATGTGACCCAGGCTTGAAGGAAAGAAGATATTACCGTCAATTAACATTAGTGACTGATAGATATAACTATAGTCTGGTGATGTAGGGACGGGATATTCAAGTTTTCTATAAATATAGATATATGCTAAGAATACTGATACAGCAACCGATATCAATATGACTAAAAAAGACTTGATGTTCAATGACGATTTTGTTTTCAAATATCTTTCTTTCTCTTGGCGGTATACGTATAGTAATGATAGTAGAAATATTACATAACCCATTAGATAAGTATAGATACTGAAATCCCAGTGCGGAATCATGGATACACAGATAGTTAAAACGTAAATAAACAAAAATCCTAAAACCCAATACACAAAAACTCTCGAGTATATTGAAATTTTAGTAAATACTTTACTTAAATATAAAAGTTCGGATAGTAACCATCCAGCTAAGGAAGGTATTACGATACCTAAAGGTAGTATCAGTAATGTTCTATGAAAGTCCGATATTAAATTATAGTAACTTATTGCAGTCAGCACAACGAAATAAAGAAATAATAATAAAACTATTGTACTATTTCTGTACTTCATATTTTGATTTTGACGTCCTACTAATCTTCCTTAAAGCTCTTATACGATGCCTGAGTCGTTTATATGTTTCGTAAGATTGATAATAATCGTCATACGTGATCTTAGATTTTATGTCAATTACATCGCTAATAACTCTCCCATTAAAATGTAAAGGTATGGGCAGATTTAGTATGGCAAAAACTGTAGGAGCAATATCCCAAAGATTTATTTCAATATTCCTTATAAACCCTCTATTCTTAACAAAATTCCCATAGAATATTATTATGCCATCAGTATCATGATGACTTGATATTAGAGGGTTTTCAAATATTTTTAATGAGAGTATTTGATCCCTGTGTACAGTAAAGTACCCTTTTCGAGGTACTACTACTATATCTGGCGCAAGGACATCATTACCATAAAGATCTTCTTTTGTATAAATTTTTCTTATAACGGCATTTCCTTGCTCGTCAGTAATACCGTAAAATATCTTCTTTATCATCTTCAATACCTTTGAATATTGTGATGGTGGTACTATACCCTCAGGTTCCCTTCCTTCCAAATTTATATATATCCCGCCACCAGTCCCAATGGAGAAGGCTACAGTCCTTCTCCAATCCACATCATTAGACTTTGATAATAATAACTCATTTATTATTTTCTCAAACACCGATCCATAAACTATTGCGATAGACTTTCTATATCCTGTACTTCTAACTAAGTTGTATAGATTATAAGGGGATAAACCTACTTTAACCATTGATAACTTAAGACATGACGAAATATCGCGCCGAAAGTTCATTAATTTATATCGTACTAGAATCGCATCTAGAACTAGGTATTTTCTTACAGGTTCATGCCCGTGATCTGACATTATTATTAACGTAAAATTCTTAAAGTGGTTTATTATTTCGTTTAGAAATCTATCTATTTTTGCATATATCTTGAGTATAGCTTTCAATGCCATATTCGACTTGCCTATAAGTCCTAGGTATGCATGAAGAATAGCGTCCGTCTCTCCTATAACCCCCACAAAAATATCCCATTCCTTCTCCATCATTAAATAACGTAATATTCTAATTCTTTGATCCAGATATTCTAACATCAGTGAGACATACTTTTCATCTTCCCCTTTTTTTGGTGTTAGGCCACCTGGCGGAAATAAAGGGTACCATTCAAATTTCTTGAGCAGTTCATTACCTAGTTGCGGAGGATAAGTAAAATTAGCTAATGAAGGAGTTAAGCCACCTGTAATTAAAAATCCTTTGAGCGGCCTTGGAGGATAAGTTACCATGACATTTACCACACCTGCTTTGATCCCCTTAATGCTCAGAAGCTCCCAAAAGAAAGGGACCCTCACATAATTTGAATTAACGTAGAAAGTTTCATAACTGTATGGTTTCTTCATTATAAAGTCATATATACCATGCTTACTTGGCTTAGTTCCAGTAGAGAACGAGGTCCAAGCTGACGCGGAAAGTGGGGGTATAGTAGATTTCAGAATACTGGATGCACCCTTAGATAATAACTTACGAAATGTAGGCAGATACCCTAATTTTACTAATGGAAATATCACCTTAAATGTCGCTCCATCAAGTCCCAATATTATTACCTTGTTACTCATATGAACCACTATTTTGTTTCTCTAAATATATATTTATAATTTTTTCTACTATCTTTTGTGTCGTAAATTTTTCCTCTAAATATTGTCTACCATATCTTCCCATATACTTAATTATTTTTTTATTTTCAAGCATCTGAATTATTGCGTTAGCTAGTTTAATGTGGTCACCTCTTTTCACGATTATTCCTGTCTTACCGTTAAGAACTACGTCCTCAACTCCAGGAAAATCGGTTGCTATAACTGGTTTGGCAAAAGCGTAGGCTTCCAATATAGTCATCGGAAACGTTTCGTAATCCGAAGGTAATACCAAGAGGGTGGCTCTGCATATTTCTCTTATTTTTCTAATCCCGTATAAGGGTCCGGTGAATTCTATGTTTCTAAGACTTAATTTTTTAGCCAGTTTTCTAAGAGCTATCAATTCGCCTTCGTCCGGACCCACAATAATAAGTTTAGGCTTTATATCACGAATTTCATTCTCTACTATAGCGAATGCTTTAATTAATACGTCAACTCGCTTTATTCTATTTAGTCTTCCTAGGAAGAGTACTCTATTCTCCGCTTCATCATTAACAGTTTTATATTGTTTACAAATTATATGTCGCAATTTATCGTACTTATTTATGTTTATACCAAGTGGTACTATTTCTATTTTCTCGGCATTAACACCAAGTTTCGTTAAGTATTTCTTCTCAGCCCTTGTTAATGCAATTATTTTAGATGCAGTCCTCAATATTTTGTATCCCCATAAATTATCGAATAATATTTTCCTTATGACCCTACCGTAGTATATGGCTGACCCATGAGGTTGTAAAATAAATAATTTTTTATTGGTTACATTCTGCAGTGTTTTTAGGACAATTACGTTCTGATACGTTCTATATTCATGAGCATGTATTACATCCACTTTATCGATGAGTTTACTAATAGCTTGTCTTAGCCCTAAGGTTATGAATAGCTTTGAGTACTTTACTGTTAGCATTGTTAGGTTTCTCAGGTAAACTACCTTGACATCGTTGAAGATCTTGAGGTACTCGTAATTAATTCTATTGCTGAGATCAAAGGCATCAGATGTAATAACTACTATGTTATGCTTTCTTGACAGCTCTTCGCAGAGTTCTAGTAAAAAGCTTACTGGCCCTCCAAAACTCCTTGCTGGATAGAAGTATGGAATTATGAAAAGTATGTTCATTGTCTATTTTGCTAGGACTGTTTATATAGCTCTCTGTTAACCTTAATCGTAACTAATGATGAGAGTATAGCTGTCTTTATTTCATTTTCATCTAGTAGGTTTTCCTCTGAAACTATTTTTATGAATCTCTTCAACATGCTAGCATGACCTCTATCAGCCTGCATTTTTCTTTTACTTGATTTCTTGTTTTTACTGACTATCATCATATTTTTGAAGTTGTCTATTTTTAAGGCAGTTTCGCAAGTAAATATCTCTATTAGTTCTCGTGGATATGCTCTCGTACCTTGGGATGTATATACTATAGTTGAGATCGACCCATCCTCGTGTTTTAGTGATATTATATGATTGTCTGTTACATGATACCTTGGAGCTT
>CAZWTS010000031.1:0-4586 GCA_964637085.1 uncultured Desulfurococcales archaeon
AAACCCCTACTACGGCTCCCGCAACACCAGTGCAATGGGCTATACCCCGGTGTCCGAAATGTGGATCAGCGCTCATATATTATCCACAGTATAGGAGATGGTATTGTCCTAAGTGCCGTGAATATGTTAATGTACCGCCAGACGTATTGGCAAAAGTACCTCGATGTCCCACATGCGGAAACTATCTATCGTATATAGAACAATATAAGAGATGGTACTGTTATCAGTGTCAAAAATACGTAAACGTATAATTTGACTTAAATCCCCCTTTTTCCTCTCCTCATATATACTAGTGGTATGCTTATGGCGGTTTAAGAAATATTGTTACCAGGGATTATAGAATGATAAACAATAGAGATTATCAGAGATGGATTAAAAGCGCTAAATATACTTGGGAATCAGCTAGAAGAGACTATAAAGCTGGAGATTATGTCTGGGCGTGCTTCAAGGCCCATCAAGCCAGCGAGAAAGCAGTAAAAGCATTGCTATGGGGTATAGGGTCACCTAAAATAGGCCATACTATTACACGTTTACTTAGACACCTAGAAGCTCTTGGAATAGAAGTACCGAAAGATATCTACGAAAAAGCTATGGTTCTAGATAAATACTATATTCCAACGCGTTACCCCGATGTATGGAGTGAAGGTTCGCCAGAAGAATATTTTTCGGAAAAAGAAGCGGAGAAAGCGTTAAGTTACGCTAACGATATAATAGAGTGGGTTGAGGAATTATGGCGGAAACTATCATTAAGGAAAGGCTAATAGAGCGGGAAAAGGCGTTAAATAAGGCACGGTTATTTGCTTATTGTGTAAAGAAAAGACTAGGTTCTAGTACTACGGTTATATTGTTTGGTAGTTATGCTAGAGGTGATTTTAGTGCAGAAAGTGATGTAGATATATTAGTAGTTACTAATTCGGATCTACCGTTTAAACCCCATGAAAGGATAGACTTAATATTGGATTGTATTAGGAAAAATCCTGAAATAGAACCAGTCCTCCTAACGGTTAAAGAACTAGAAGAGAGATATGCAAAAAAGAATCCACTCGTAGTAGAAGCACTTAGTCAGGGCATATACTTACTGGACGAGCTTCGTCTAAGAGAAAAATTCAGCTCACGGGCTCGTAGACGAGGCCAAGCTTACTAGCATAGTCATAGGCTTCTCTTATTTCCCTCCAGCTAGGTCTACGTGCTATATCCGGCCATCTCTCCGGGTATTTTGCTACTAGGTGTTCGGGTCTATATTGATCCATTATATTTACTAATGCGTGTGGTATATTCTCGGCAATCCACTTCAGTACGGGTTTAGTGCAACATTCTATGTGATTGGGTAATACAAGGTGACGTATTATAATTGGATCCTTCCACTCAGCTATCATTTTGAGATTACGTGTAATTACTTCCCAGTATCGGGGGGCTGCACTAAGCCTTATAGCACATTTATTGTTACCATATTTGAAGTCGGGTAGCCAGATATCTATTACGTCTCTTAAGAGAAGCATTGATTCCTCAGTTAAATACATGTTACTATTCCAGAGCTGGGGAACGTTAACATCCAAGTATATTAGTGATTCTAAGATGACGTGGAGACTAGGTGTTGGATCACCTCCGACATGGTTTATATTACGTGCACCATTCTCCCTTAACTCCTTCTGTATGAGAGCTAGCCTCCGAGCATCGACTTCAACACCGCTGCGAGGATATACTTGACTGATATCATAGTTTTGACAGAATACGCAACGGAAATTACATCCCCCATAAAATATTGTTCCACTTGGAACGAGAGGAGCCTCCTCACCGAGGTGGTGGAACCATGAATGTACGTAGACACGATAGTCTAGTTGACATACACCCCGCTTACCCTCGAGTCTATTAAAACGGCAACGCCTCTCACAAATAGTACAAGACCTAATAGTCTCCCATGCAATTCTAGCCTTTACGTGCAACAAGTTCTTTTCATCTGGAACTGGTAGCTCATTAAATCGCAGTTTATTGTCTCTTATCTTCTCGAAAACACTCCAGAACTCTCTAGAAAGCTCTTGATGAAGACTCCATAACCCCTCTAAGTCGAGTTTATCTGGATCCTCTGGCGAGCCTATGCGTTTAGCAATCATAAATTTAGCTGGCTTTACATCAACCATAACATCATAGTACCATGAAAGCCTCCTCCTAACCTCAGGGTTCTCCCAAACAGTAAGAGCATCTGGGCGAGCAAGCCTCCAATACCATGATGGCACACTCATACCGTAGTCTTCCTCTATGGAATCCTCTCCTACCTAATAACTCCCTCTTAGCCTAGGAATACTATTCGTGTTTTTAGCTTTATTTTAAGATAACCATAATAATCCCTAAGAAACCATGTATTAGGAGAGAGGCTTCATTAAGTTGAAGCGTCAACAATTATTCATAAAACTTACTAGTCTAGAAGAAGCTTGGAAGCTCGTAGAAGAACGAATTCCACCTAAACCTATCGGTATTGAAGAAGTTTTAATCGAGGATTCACTCAATCATGTCTTAGCAGAAGATGTCCACTCGCCAATAAGTTATCCGCCTTATCCCCGGAGCATTGTTGACGGCTATGCTGTTAGAGTAGATGATGTACGTAATGCTTGGGAAGATAGACCCGTAGAACTAGTATTAAAGGGTGAGCTACGTATAGGTGAACCCCCTGGCAAGATAAGTATTGAACCCGGTGAAACAGTTTACGTAGATACGGGGTCACCGATACCCGATGGTGCTGATGCAGTTGTACCAGTAGAATATACGGCTAGGAATAATAGCCGAGTTATAATATATCGTAGCGTTACATTAGGCGAAAATATTGCTTGGCCGGGAAGTGATGTTGTAAGAGGAGAACTATTATTTAGGCGAGGAGAAAAAATCACAGCCTATCATATAGGAGTTTTAGCAAACATAGGTATCCGTAGGGTTAAAGTATACGCAAAGCCTAGAATCGCTATTATCTCTACTGGAGACGAACTCGTAGAACCTGGAGTAGTATTAGAGCCTGGTAAAGTATATGATTCTAATAGCTTTAGCCTCAAAGCGATGTTAGAGAGAGACGGATTTAGAGCTGAAAGACTGGGAATAATTGGAGATGATGAGAGAAGACTCGAGGAACTATTATTTAAGGCGTTGAAGGAATACGATGTAGTATTATTGTCTGGTGGCACATCAGCTGGTGTAGGAGACATAGTTTACCGAGTACTGGGTAGGATAGGCGAACTAATAGTACATGGACTAAAATTAAAACCAGGTAAACCCACGATTATAGCACGAGTTGGGGGTAAACCAGTATTCGGATTACCTGGGAACCCTGGTTCTGCAAGAAACGTATATGAGGTCCTCGTTAAACCCTACCTCTATAGGATGGAGGGGCTGGGCTCTGAATTAGAGGTGAAGAATGAAATAGAAGCCATACTAGCACTACCAGCTCAGGGGGCAAGGGGTAGAAGAACTTATCAGCCAGTAATCCTATATTGGAGTAATATAAGGAAGGAATGGATAGCAGTACCATATGAGTATGAATCATATATGATTCGTAGAGTACTAGAAGCTGATGGAATACTAGTTATAGGCGAAGATGAATATGCCCCACTAAAACCTGGAGTTAAACGAAAAATAATTCCATTAAAACTTGTTAGGAAAGACGTAGTAGTAGGGGAAGAATCCGAACTACTAACCAGAGTAGCTAGTCAAGAAGATAAACGGGCTCTACCACTAGGTTCTCTCACCGCAAAAATATTGTTCGAAAACAATTATGTATCAGACATTATCGTATCAAGTAAGCTAATAGGCGAGAAACAACTATCAAATATAGAAGTAAGGTCACTTCACTCTAGGAGAATCCTACTAGTAGCGAAGCCTAGACTAGAAAAAACCATAAGAGTAGCATGGTATTCTCAAACTACTAGTCTCGCATTACTACAGAACAAGATAATAGAAGAATATGGAAACCATAGAATAGTAAGAGTTAAAGTAAAAACACCCATGCAGGCAGCACTATTATTTAACGATAACCAAGTCGATATAATAGCAATACCCGAAGAATATTACAAGTTGCTAGAAGAACCAAACAAGATAATACACGAAGATGAAGAAAAACTACTACACATAACACTAAAACAATAGCTATGAAAAATTATTTGTACTAGCAGAATAAATTAAGTAGGGGTCAGAGGCGGGGCGAGCACAACCCGCGTAACGGGTAGCCATGAAGCCCCGTACGATTGCACGTCACCCACCCTCCCATACATTCCTCTCTAAAAGGTATGCTAGTTGAACTCTGAAGATGGATGCGGACCCGTTTTCGATCCTTTAGACTGGGTAAGGTATGTGAAGACAGTTTAAGTCAACACTTTGAAAAACTATCAGTTATTCTTAGAGAAAACAGGCTACATTACCACGCTGGTAGGGTTTGGAGTCTCCCGGCACCTTTCCGCGAGTATCGTTGGAAGCTTAGAGAATACCATGAAAAATGGAATGTACTTGGAGTTGAAATGGAAGTATGCAGTCTACTAGCTATTACAGTCTACTATGGCATTGATTTCTCGAGCTTACAAATAGTATCAGACACAGTCTACCCGGAG